>DATKAL010000131.1:0-8515 GCA_035498135.1 Anaeromyxobacter sp. | reverse complement strand
GACGAGGCGGTCCGCTCCCTCGACGGCTGGGACGTGCAGGACGAGCACCGGAAGCTCCACAAGCACCTCCGGTTCGGGGACTTCGTCGAGGCGATGCGCTTCGTGAACGCCCTCGCCGACCTGGCCGAGGCGGAGGGGCACCACCCGGACTTCACCGTGCACTACAGCACCGTGGACGTGACGCTCTGGACGCACGCGGTAGGCGGGCTCTCGGAGAACGACTTCATCCTGGCGGCCAAGCTCGACCGCCTGCGCGAGGCCCGGCCGCGCGGCGCGCGGGGCTGAGGCACGTGAGCGGATCCCCTGCCTGCCGCGACCCGCGGGCGCTGGCGGGCGGAGCGGATCGGGGTTAGAGGGATCGCGTGCGCCCCGCCCTCTCCTTCGCCACCTTCCTCCTCGTCAGCCTGGGCGTCCTCGGTGGCATGCACGCCTACCTGTGGACCCGGCTGATCCGCGATCCGGGCCTGCCCGACCCGTGGCGCCGCCTGGCCGGCCTGGTCCTGGTGGCGCTCGCCCTCTCGGTGCCCGCGGGGCTCTTCGCCGTGCGGCTCGGCTCGGGCTGGGTCTCCCGGCTCCTCCCCGTCGCCGCCTTCACCTGGCTGGGGGTCGCGTTCATCCTCTTCTCCGCCTTGCTGGCCCTCGACCTGGCCCGCCTGGCGGTGCTGATGGCGGCGCAGCTCGCCAGCTGGGTGGGGCGCGGCCCCGACCTCCCCGCCGATCCCGCCCGCCGGCTCCTCGTCGCCCGGGCGGTGGCCGGCGGCGCGGCGCTGGCGGCCGGCGGGGCGACGGCCTTCGCCTACCGGAGCGCCACCGGCCCGGCCGAGATCCACGACGTCCCGGTGCGGCTCGAGCGCCTCCCCCGCGCGCTCTCCGGCCTGACGGTGGCCCAGATCACCGACCTCCACGCCGGCCCCACCATCCGCGAGCACGAGGTGCGGCGAGTGGTCGACCAGACCAACGCGCTCCGGCCGGACGTGGTGGCGGTGACCGGCGACCTGGTGGACGGGAGCGTCCGCCAGCTCGGCCGCGCCATCGGCGAGCTGGCCAGGCTCCGGGCGCGCTACGGGGTCTACTTCGTCACCGGGAACCACGAGTACTACTCGGGCGTGGACGCCTGGGTGGCCGAGCTCCGGCGCCTGGGGATCCGGGTGCTCCGGAACGAGCGGGTGACGATCGGCGAGCCTGGCGCCTCGCTCGACCTGGCGGGCGTGGACGACTGGAGCGCGGGGCGCTTCGGCGAGGGGCACGGGACCGACCTCCCCGGGGCGCTGGCCGGGCGCGACCCGGACCGGAGCCTGGTCCTCCTCGCTCACCAGCCGCGCGGGGTGGACGAGGCGGTGCGCGCCGGGGTGGAGCTCCAGCTCTCCGGCCACACCCACGGCGGCCAGATCTTCCCCTTCAGCCTGCTCGTGGGGGCCTTCTACCCCTACATCAAGGGGCTCTACCGCCACGTCGAGGGCGGGCGGAGCGGCCAGGTCTTCGTCTCGCGGGGGACCGGCTACTGGGGGCCGCCCATGCGCCTCGGGAACCCGCCCGAGATCGCGAAGATCGTCCTGACCTCCTAGCCGGGCGCGGCGCCCAGCGCCGCCACGATCCCGGGCAGCCGCTCGCAGGCGCTCCCCCGGGCGAAGAAGCCCCGGGGGGAGAGCGAGGCCAGCTCGGCGAACGGGTTCTCCTCCGGGTTCACGTCGACGAGGGCCGCCCCCCGGTGGAAGACCAGCCGCCCGATCTGCATGGGCAGGTTGGTGGCGCCGCTCGTTCCCACCACCAGGAGCAGGTCGGCGGTGCCGGCGGCGCGCAGGGCGCTGTCCATCCGGTAGTTGGCCTCGTCGTAGTACTCGTCGAACCAGAGGACGTGAGGGCGAAGCCAGCCGCCGCAGCGCGGGCAGGTGAGCGCCTTCCGCTCGCCGGCGGCGAGCGGGGCGTCCTTCGACCGGGGCCCGAAGGCCGGGAGATCGAGCAGGCCGGCCCCGCAGCCGTCGGCGCAGCGGACCCAGGCGGAGTCGCCGTGGATGCAGAAGACCCGGGTCGAGCCGGCCCGCCGGTGGAGGCCGTCGATGTTCTGCGTCACCAGGGTGAAGCGCTCTCCGAGCGCCCGCTCCAGCCGCACCAGGGCCTCGTGCCCCGGGTTGGGCTTCGCGTCGCGGCAGACGCCGAAGCGGTAGAGATACCAGCGCCAGACCTCCTCGGGCGACCGGTCGAACGTCTCGCGGGTGGCCATCTCCTGCGGCATGTAATTCCGCGAGCCGACGGTCCAGTAGCCCTCCGGGCCGCGGAAGGTGGGGATCCCGCTCTCGGCCGAGATCCCCGCCCCGGTGAGGACCACCACCCGTCCGCCCTGGGTCCGGACCTCCTCGAGGATGCTGGCGAGCTTGGGCTCCATCGTCGCCACTGTATGCCGGATTCACGGACCTCGCAGGTCCCCCGGCCGGTGCGGCGGCAGCTGCTCCCCGCGGGCCACCGCCGCCACGATCCGCGCCAGGGCCGCCGCCCCGTCGCCCAGCGCGGCGGGCCCCGGCTGGAGGACCAGGGCGCTCTTCACCTCGTAGAGCTGGTCGTCCCTCACCGCGCGGGTGGCGCCGAAGCCGGGCCGCCCGGCGATCGCTTCCCGGCGGGCGTGGCGCCCGCACCAGCTGGCGATCACCGCCTCCGGGTCCCGGCGCGCCACCTCCTCGGGCGCGAAGATCCGGCCCCGGGCCCCGGGCGAGGCCCGGCTCTCGGCGCAGACGTCCTCGGCCCCGGCCAGCTCCAGGAGCTCGGAGACCCAGCGGATCGCGGCGATGAGCGGGTCGGGCCACTCCTCGAAGAAGACCCGCGGCCGGCGGGGCAGGCCGGCCGCCCCCTCCGCCACGCGCGCCAGGCCGGCGGCGAGCTCCTCCGCGAGCGTCGCCCCCTCCTCGCCCCGGCCCACCGCCGCGGTGACCAGCCGGATGGTCTGGAGGATCTCGGCCACCGACCGCTGGTTGGTGAGGAGCACCGGCACCCCGCGGCCGATCAGCTCGGCCGCGATCTTCGCCTGGAGGTCGGAGAAGCCCACCACCAGGTCGGGGCGGAGGGCGAGGACCCGGTCGACGTCGGCCTCGAGGAAGCTGGAGATCCGCGGCTTGCGCCGCGCCTCGGGGGGACGGACGGTGAAGCCCGAGACCCCCACCACCAGGTCGCCGGCGCCGATCCGGTAGAGGGTCTCGGTGGTCTCCTCGGTGAGGCACACCACCCGGCGCGGGTGGGGCGGAGCCTGGGCGAGGAGGGCGGCGAGGTCCACGAAGGACGTTCCCTGGCGCGGCGTGCGGCCGACGGTATAACCGGGGGGCGTGTCGACCGCCGTCACCCAGGGCATCCGGGTCCGCGTCTCGACCGCGTTCCGGCCGGACCGCTCCGAGCCGGCCGCGGGCCGTTACCTCTTCACCTACACGGTCCGGATCGAGAACGAGGGCGAGCAGCCCGCCCGCCTCGTCTCGCGCCACTGGATCATCCTCGACGCCAACGGCGAGCGGGAGGACGTGGAGGGCGAGGGGGTGGTCGGGCAGCAGCCCTCCATCTCCCCGGGGGAGGGGTTCGAGTACACGAGCTTCTGCGTGCTCGGCACTCCGCACGGCTCGATGCGCGGCACCTACCGGATGGTGCGGGAGGACGGCGGGGAGTTCGAGGCCGAGATCGCGCCCTTCTCCCTCGTGCAGCCGGGGGGGTTGAACTGATCGAGAGGGGCGTGCCGCCCCTCCCCCTGCCACGCCGGGCCCGGGCGCGCCTTCGGCGCGCGGAGCGCCGTCCTCGGCTTGGCCTCAGCGGCGCAGCAGCTCGTCCAGGAACTCGCGCTCGCTCAGGATGCGCCGGCGCAGGAGGACCCGGATCAGCGCGGCCATCGCCTGCCCGGGCTTGACGATGTCCGGCTCGGCCGGGCCACCGCCGGCGAGGCGATCGAGCGAGGCGAGGATCTCGGCTTCCTGCTCGGTCAGGCTGGACGCGGAACGCCGCGGCGGCGCCGCCCCGTCGGCCGGAGTGAGCGCCGTGGCCAGGATCGGCTCGCCGGGAGGTGCCTCCGCGACCTCGTCGAAGGGGGTCAGCTCCTCCGCCTCGTCGCCGGAGAAGCCGCCGGCCGGGATCGCGCCGAGGAGCGCGTCCTGGGCGGCGCCGCCCGGGGGCGGGAGGAACGGGTCGCTCGCCGGGACCGCGGCGGCGGGCCCCGGGGCGCGCCGGGCGCTGGCCGCCGGGGGCGGGTACCCGGGGACGGTCAGCGCGGGGGCGGGCTGGCTGACGGGTGGCCTGGCCGCGGGGGCGGGTGGACGAGGGGCGGCGACGGACGCGGACGGAGCCGGGGCGGCGGGGGCACGCGCCGGAGCTGGCGCGGCGACGGGGGCGACGCGTGACGCGGCGGGCGGCGGTGCCGGCGCGGCCTGGGGCGCGGCGGGCCGGGGGCCGGGCGCGCGGGGCGCGGCGGGAGCGGCCGCCTGCGCCGCGGGCTGGGCGGGGGCCCGGGCCGCCGGGGCCGGAGCGGTCGAGGGGGGTGGCGCGGCGGCGGGGGGAGCGCCCGCCTGGGCCGGCCCGGCGCCGTCGCTGCCGAAGAAGGTGTCGAACACGTCCTTCGAGCCGCCGACGAAGGAGTCGAAGAGCGCCTCGCCGTGGGGCGCGCCGTCGTCCAGGTCCAGGTCGAGGGCGATCGCCTCGGTCTGATCCGGGTTCGGGTAGGCGAGGGCCAGGGCGGCGGCCAGCTCCCGGTCGCCGCCGATGCTCACCTTCACCCTCCGGCCGGTGCGGAACCGGAGCTCGTCGACCACCGCGAGGTTGGTCGGATCGGACATGGCCACCGAGACGGTGGCGGTGTCGGCGGCGATGGGGAAGAGGTTGTTCCGGATCGCGAAGTCGCGGGGCACGAGCTGGAGGGCCTGCTGGTGGGCGTAGGGCTCGAGCCCGTCGAGCTGGGCCACCTCGTAGCCGAACTTGAGCGCCAGGGCCTTCACCACGTCGACCTCGGTGGCGAGCTTCAGGTCGACGAGCGCCTGCCCGAGGCGAACGCCCCACTGGCGCTGGTGTCCCAGCGCGGCCTTGAGCTGGGTCTCGTCGACCACTCCCGCCTCGATCAGGAGCTCGCCGAGCCGCTTCTTGGAGGCGCTCACGGCGGCAATCCTAACGCCGCCGCGGGGGGCGGTCGAGGAACCCACGGCGGCCACCGCCGGGGGCGTGCCCCCCTACCGCGGGGCCACCGGCTCGGCCCGGGTCGCGATCGCGAGCCGGTTGAGCCCGACCGTCCGCGCCAGCTCCATCACCTGGACCACGCGGCCGTGGGGCACGCCCTCGTCGGCCTGGATCAGCACCACCAGGTCGGGGTTGCGCCCGGCGGCCTCGCCGAAGTCCGCGCGCAGGGCCTCGTCGTCGAGGACCCTCCCGCCGATCACCGCCCGCCCGTCGGCCAGGATCGCCACCACCACGTCCTGGGGGACCGCGCCGGCCTCGCCCTTCCCCCCCTTGGGCAGGTTCACCTTGAAGCCGCCCCGCTCCTGGCCGGCCTCGGCGATGGCGGTGGTGGTGACCATGAAGATGATGAGGAGGACGAGGAAGATGTCGGTGAGCGGCGTGATGTTGATCTCGGCGAAGATCCCGGCCTCGCCCTCGCCCTCCCCCTCGCCGCTGCCCGGGACGCTCATCGCCATGCGCTAGCCCTCCCCGACCTGCCGCGGGCCGGGCGCGGCGGCCCGCAGGCCGGGCAGGACCTCGCGCAGGATCTCCAGGTACTCCTCGGTGAGGAGGCGGAGCTGCATCCCCAGCTTCTGCACGTGCACGTTGAAGAAGTTGAAGATCACCACCGCCTCGATCGCCACCGCGATCCCGCCGGCGGTGGTGACGAGCGCCTCGGAGATGCCGGCCGCCACCACCGCGAACCCGCCCTGGCCGGTGACCGCCATCTGGCGGAAGGCGTGCATGATGCCGACCACCGTGCCGAACAGCCCCACGAAGGGCGCGGTCGCGCCCACCGTGCCCAGGATCCAGAGCCGCTTGCGGAGCTTCAGGGTGGCCTGCTGCCGCTCGCGCTCGACCGCCGCCGCGATCCGGTCCGGCTCCGGCCCGGCGCCCCGCGCCCCGCCCCGTGGCGCGATCGCCACCAGGCCGGCGAGGAAGATCTCCGCCGCGGGCGACCCGGACCGCTCGCACTGGGCCCGCCCGTCGTCCAGGTCGCCGCGATAGAGCGCCCGGGTGACCGCGTCGGCGAGCGCCTTGGCGCGGCCGGTGAACCCCCACAGCGCGATGGCCCGCTCGATCGCCACGCCCAGGGCGAGGACCGAGCAGAAGACGATGATCCAGAGCGACGCGCTGCCTTGCTTGAGGATGGCCGAGTAGTCCAAGGTGCCGGGTTCTCCGGAGGGGGGGCGGGAGGCCTCGAGGAGTCTAATCGGGACGAGGGCCCCGGGGGAGCCCGTTCCTGGATCGAGGATCGAACGGCCGCCCGCCCCCGGTCATTCCCGCCCCTCCCCCCGCGGGCCGGCCTCGGGCAGGAAGGGGCTCACCGGAGGGACCCCGCCGTCCAGGTCGACCACCCGCGCCCCGCGAGGCGGCGCGAGCTGGAAGAGGGCGGGATCGAGCGCGCCGTTCACCTCCACCTCGGTCCAGCGGACGTCGAGCTTCACCCCCGCCTCGCGCGCCGCCAGGTGGACCTGCCGGGGGAAGGGGACCTTCTGCTCCCCATCCCGGAAGTCCTCGAAGGAGAGCTCGTAGCCCCCCGGATCCCGTACCCCACCCAGCTGGCGGACGGAGCGCTCGACGCGGGCCCCGGCGCCGACCCGGAGGAGCTGGGCGCGCGCCCCCTCCTCGATCACCAGCTCCACCGCGCCGCGCTCGGGGCCGGCCCGCACCGGCGCGCCCTCGAGGAGCGGCGCCGTGCCGAGCAGGATCGCCACCAGGTCCGGGGCGGGCAGCGGGAGCGGGACCAGGCGGGCCAGGTTCTCGGGCGTGGCCGCGCCGCGGTAGAGCACCTTCGCCCGCGCGTCGTAGAGCGCGAAGCGGCCGTCGGCCGCGGTCAGCACCGCGAGGACGTCCCCGAAGAAGCTCAGGGCCTCGACGTGGAGGTGATCGGGGCGCTCGGCGGCGAGGAACTGGGAGACCGTGCCCGAGCCGGAGGGGGCCTCGACCCCCACCCGGGCCTGGCCCTGGACGCTCCGGATCCGGCCCTGGGCGCGCTCCACCTGGGCGAGCAGCTCGCCGGGATCGAGCGAGAGGTCGGGCGGCGGCGCTGCCGGGTGGCAGGCCGCGGAGGCGAGCGCCACGGCGAGGCCGGTGAGTGGCCTTCCCAGCCCTGGCGCGATTCGAGACACCGCAGGTGGTCGAGAATCGCGTGCCATGGCCTAGAACAGGCGCGCCTTCCGGTCGAGCAGCTCCTGCGCGCGGCGCCGCGCGATCCGGGCCTCCGGGGCGCGGGCCGGATCCCGAGCCGGGTCCTGGGCGAGCACCTCCCCGAGGAGCCGCCGGAAGAGCGCCTCGTCCTGCACCAGGACGGCGTAGGTCTCGGCCTCGGCCACGCGGCCGAGCGGGTCGTCCGGGAACAGGGCCCGCGCCCGCTCGAAGTGGGCGCGCGAGGCCGCCGCCCCGCCGCCCGCGGCGATGGGGAGGGCGGCGCGCCAGGCGCCCAGGGCCCGGTGCGGCCCGGCCGCGTCGAGGCGCTCGTCCAGCTCGGCGGCGCGGGACATCATCGCCAGGGCGGCGTCCTTCACCGCCAGGACCGCGGCGTAGCCGGTGGCCTGCGCGGCGCGCATCGAGCCCTGGGCCAGGTAGTAGAGGGCGGCGGCGCCCCCCGCGTCGACCCGCGCGGCCGCCGCGGCCGGATCCTCCCCCCGGTCGATCGCCTCCGCCCAGGCTGGCGAGAGCCGCCGCAGCGCGCGTTCCGCGGCCCGCGCCGAGGCGTCCCAGGCCTCCCGCGCCCGGGCCGGGTCCTGCGCCGCCAGCCCGCGCAGCGCCTCCGCCCGGGCCAGGCGCAGCTCCGCGTCGGGATCGCCGGGCCGGAGCCCGGCCGCGCGCCCGTAGGCGGCGGCGGCGGCGGCCAGCCGGGCCGGGTCGCTCCGCTCCGCCCAGGCGCGGTCGGCCTCGGCCAGGGCGGCCTCGAACCGCTCCGTGCCCGGCGCGCCGCGCGACGCCTCGGCCGGCGCGGGCGCCCCCTCGGCCGCGCGGCGGCACCCGGGAATGCCGGCGGAGAGCGCGAGGGCGAGGACGGCGGTCGTGAACCGGCTCACGGAGATCCTTCGCCGGCGCCGGGCGGCGCCGAGGCGGTGGCGCGCCGGGCTAGCGCCGCCTCTTCCCGGCCGCCTTCTTGGCCGGGCGGCGGGCGCGCGCGCCGGCGCTCGCCGCCTTCTCCTTGCGCGCCGGGCGCTTGGCGGCATGGGGGCGCGCCGCCTTCGCCCTGCCGGCCTTGCCCGCCTTGCGCGCCGCCGGACGGGCCGGACGGGCCGGACGGGCTGGCGGACGGGCTGGCGGACGGGCGGGGAGCGGGGGCGGACGGGGCGGAGGCGGCGCCGGGGCGGCGGGGCGGACCGCC
>DATKAL010000130.1:0-2705 GCA_035498135.1 Anaeromyxobacter sp. | reverse complement strand
GGCGGAGACCGCCAGGGCGCCTTCCTTCACCACCTCGCAGCGGTGGTCCGAGGAGACCGCCAGGTCGAGGTCGGTGGCCGACACCATGAGGTCGGTCCCCTTCTTCGCCTCGAGGAGGACGTGGGAGAGGATCGGCATCGTGCTCTTCTTCTCCACGATGCCCTGGGAGCGGCCGAGGGCCTGGGCGAGCTCGGTGACCCCGATCTTCAGTTCCATGGGAGATCCTCTTCTCTAGAGATCCGTCGCAGGAGCAGGGCGTGTGGTTATGTGGAGAAGCGGCGCGACCACCCGGATCGACTGGTGTTTTCGCCCCGGATAAACATGCGGTTCTGGCGGGGTATGGGTTGTGTAGCGCGCCGCGCGAAAAGGTGTCAACAGCTCGCCACACCCTGTCCCCAGCGGGATCGACGCCGGATCCACAGGCGATCCACACGGTCGCTGGCGCGCGGTGGGGAAAGGCTGGACGGATCGGTCGCGTCGCGGCGGGGAGCGGCCCGCGCGGTCGCCCGGCTCAGGGGGCGAGCTTCGCGGTGAGCACCTGGAGCGCGTCGCGCACCTGCTCGTCGGATTCCTTGAGCCCCTTCACCCGGTCGACCGCGGCGATGACGGTGGTGTGGTCCTTCTTGTTGAAGCGCTCGGCGATCGACTGGAGCTTCTCGTCCGCCAGGGTCCGGCAGAGGTACATCGCCACCTGGCGGGGGAGGGCCACCTTCTGCTCGCGGGAGGGGCTGGTGAGCTTCGCGACGGTGAGCCCGAAGTAGGCGGCCACCGCCTCCTGGATCTTCTCGATGGGAGGCTTGTAGCCGGGCGGCGGGATCACATCGCCGAGGACGTCGCGGGCGAGCTGGACGGTGATGGGCTCGCTCTTCAGGGAGGCGAAGGCGGCGACGCGCATGAGCGCGCCCTCGAGCTCGCGGACGTTGGAGCGGATGTGCTGGGCGAGGAGCTGGGTCACCTCGTCGGGCAGGTCGATCGCCTCGACGTCCGCCTTCTTCTTGAGGATCGCGGCCCGGGTCTCGAACTCGGGGGCCTCGATCTGGACCCGCATGCCCCACTCGAACCGGGAGCAGAGCCGTTCGTCGAGCCCCTTCAGCTCCTTGGGGCTCCGGTCGCTGGAGAGCACGATCTGGACGTGGTGATCGTGGAGCTCGTTGAAGGTGTGGAAGAACTCCTCGGCGGTCTTGTCCTTGCCGGCGAGGAACTGGACGTCGTCGACCAGCAGGGCGGAGCACTCGCGGTACTTCCGCCGGAAGTCCTCCATGGTCCCCTTGGAGAGGGCGGCCACGAAGTCGTTCGTGTAGCGCTCGGAGGAGACGATCGCGACCCGGCCGCTCCCCTGGCGCTCGACCGAGTGGGCGACGGCGTGGAGGAGGTGGGTCTTCCCGAGCCCGGAGTCGCCGTGGAGGAAGAGCGGGTTCCAGGTGCGGCCGGGGTTCTGGGCCACCGCCTGCGCGGCGGCGAAGGCGAAGTGGTTCGAGGCCCCGACCACGAAGGTGTCGAAGGTGTAGCGGCTGTTCGGGCGGGAGTCGCGGGTGTCGAGCGGGCGCTCGGGAGCGCGGGGGATGGGCGTCGGGCTGGGCCCGGTCGTGGACGGGGCAGCGGTCCGGGGCCCCTCGTCCACGGCGAAGGCGATCCGGACCCGGTCCCCGGTCAGCTCGGGGACGAACTCCTCGAACCAGGCGCGGTAGTTGTCCTCGACGAAGTCGCGGTGGAACTTGTCCGGGGCCCCGATCTGGAGCCGCCCCTCAGCGAGCGCGAGGGGGCGCAGCGGGGCGAACCAGCGTTCGTAGAGGTCGGGGCGGAGGCGGCCCCGAAGGAAGGTATCGATCCGGGCCCAGAGGTCTTCGACCGGCGTCGCAGCGCTCGCAGGTGAAGTCATCCCCGTGTTTCCCCCGGTCTCGGATGCGAAAATGTCCGCCCTGCCACGCCTCTCCGGGGAGAGGGCGGCCTGCTCGTCGCTCGGGCTTCGAGGGTTCAGGCGGGCCCGTGATGCGTGGCGCGGAAGTTAGCCAGGGTCGGCGGCGGGATTCAAGGGTCAGTTGGATCTCGCCGGTAAGGACGGGCTTTTCCGGTGACGGGGGGCGGGCGGATCCGCGACGGGTCCGCGTCGTGGGCGGAAGTGTGCGTAAACCTTGACATCGTGCCGGTGATCGGGGAGGTTGCCGCGCCATGAAGCGGACTTATCAACCGAAGAAGCAGCGCCGGAACCGCACCCACGGCTTCCGTAAGCGGATGCAGACGCCGGGCGGGCGCAACGTCCTCAAGCGGCGCCGGTCCAAGGGGCGCAAGCGCCTCACCACCCGCGCCCCCAAGAAATAGCGGAGCGGGTGAAGCTCACCAAGGCGGCGCGGCTGCGGCGCCGCGGCGAGTTCCTCCAGACCCAGCAGCGCGGCAGGCGGCTCCACTCCGGCGACGTGCTCGTCCTCGCGCTCGCGTCCGGAGCGGCCCGGCCGCGGATCGGGATCACGGTGTCCTCGAAGGTCGGCAACGCGGTCGAGCGCAACCGGATCCGGCGCTGGGTCCGTGAGGCCTGGCGTGCGCTGCCCGGCGGCCTCCCGGCGGTCGACCTGGTGGTGATCGCCCGGCCCGCCGCGAGGGAGATGGGGCTCGTCGGGGCGCGGCGCGCGCTCGAGGCGGCGCGCGCGGCGCTCCTCCGCGGAGGGGCGGCGTGATCCGGGGCGCCCTCGTCCTCCTGGTCAGGCTCT
>DATKAL010000129.1:0-14438 GCA_035498135.1 Anaeromyxobacter sp. | reverse complement strand
CCCCTCGGGCCTCGCCTCGGCGGCGCCCTCGGCGGGCTTGGCCTCGCCAGCCTCGGCCGGCGCCGGCTGGGGACGCGGCTCGGGGCGGCGCTTCTCCTTGGGGCGCTTCTTCTGCGGCGCCGCGGCGGGGGCGTGGCCCGGGTCGCGGGGCACGTAGATCACCGGCGTGAGCAGCTCGGCGGGCGGGCCCTTCTTCTCCACCTGCACCGTGGGCAGGGTGCCGCGCCAGATGGGCTGCTCGTAGACGTTGTTCGAGTCGGTCCAGCGCCGGCTCCCGCCCTCCTTGCCCATCAGGTTGAGCCAGGAGTTCACGCGGCTGTCGAGCTCGTCGATGGTGTGGGTGAGGAGGGCCTCCAGGGTCATCGGCACCTTGGGGGAGCCGAACTCGATCCGGCCGTGGTGGGCGAGGACCATGTGCACCACGTGGTGCTCCAGGTCGCGCGACGCCCCCACCCGCCGGGCCTTGTCGTGGATCCACTGGGCGGTCATCACCAGGTGCCCGACCAGCCGGCCCTCGTCGGTGTACTCGACGCTCCGGTCGCCGGAGAGCTCCCGGATCTTCCCCAGGTCGTGGAAGAAGGCGCCCGCCACCAGGAGGTCGCGATCGACCTGCGGGTAGTGATCGGCCAGGCGGTGCGCCAGCTTCAGGCAGGAGACGGTGTGCTCGAGCAGGCCGCCCGGGTAGGCGTGGTGGACGGTCTTGGCGGCCGGGGCCCGGCGCAGGCGGGCGGCCACGTCGTCGTCCTGGAGGAAGGCCTGGATGAGGGTCCTCACCTGGGGATCGGCGACCGCCTCCACCAGCCCGAGGAGCTCCTTCCAGAGCCCCTCCTCGGCCTCGGAGGGGCCGCTCCGCTCCGGCTTCTTCGGCTCGGGCGGCGCCACCCAGACGAACTCGGCCGCGTCGAGGCCGGTCGGGTCGAGCTTGGTCACCGACTCGATGCGGAGCTGCGGCTTGCCCTGGAAGGCGCCGATCTGCCCCTCGACGTCGACGTAGTCCTTCTCCTCGAAGAGGGCGGAAAGCTCCTCGATCCGCTCGAACGCCCGCGCCTCGAGCTCGCCGGTCTTGTCCTGGAAGGTGACGGAGAGGTACGTCTTCCCGCTCTTGGCGGTGGGGATCGCCTTCCTGGCGACGAGGAACACGCTCTTGGCGCGCTCCCCCTCCTTGACGTCCTTCACCCAGATCTTGTCCATGGTCCGCGCACGCTAGCGCAGGACTCCGGCGGAGACAACACGGAAACCGCACGGAATACGCGCGTTCCGGCGCGCCCCGCCGCCACCCCGCCGGGGGGAAGCCGGGGCAGGCGACCCCGCTGACCGCCCCGCGCCGCCGGGTTATGAAGGGGGCCGGTCATGCGCATCGAACGCGAGCGAGACGCCCTGCTGGTGGTCGACCTCCAGCACGACTTCCTCCCCGGGGGCGCCCTGGCGGTGGCGGGCGGCGACGAGATCGTCGAGCCCATCGCCCGGCTGGCGCCGGCCTTCGCCACCGTGGTCGCCACCCAGGACTGGCACCCGCCGGGCCACGTCTCCTTCGCCTCCTCCCACCCCGGGCGCCGGCCCTTCGAGACCCTGACGTTGCCGCAGGGGCCGCAGGAGCTCTGGCCCGATCACTGCGTGCGCGGCACCCGGGGCGCCGCCCTGCACCCCGGCTTCCCGGAGGCGGCGCCCGTACTGATCCTCCGCAAGGGCACCCGCGTCGAGGTCGACTCCTACAGCGCCTTCCGGGAGAACGTCGGTCCGGAGGGGCGGCGGCCGACCACCGGGCTCGCCGCCTGGCTCTCGGCGCGGGGAATCCGGCGCGTGCTGGTGGTCGGGCTGGCGCGGGACTTCTGCGTGCGGGCCACCGCCGTCGACGCGGTCGCGGAGGGGCTCGAGGCGGTGGTGCTCGACGACCTCACCCGCGCGGTCTTCCCCGATCGCCGGGCCGAGACCGACGGCGCGTTCGCGCGAGCGGGGGTGCGCTGCCTCCCGAGCCGGGAGCTCGAGCGATAGCCCGGGGTACCCTCGGGCTCCCCGGGGCATCTCGCCCCGTCCCACGGGCCCCGGCTTGACCCACGCCCCGGCCGCGGTGTGGAGTCTCCCCCCGGAGAGCCGCCGATGACGGACCCGAGGAAGCCCGGACCGCAGCCCGCCCGCCCCGCCGTCGACGGCGGAGGCGCGTCCGGCAGCCCGCTCGTCCTCGGCGCGCAGGGGCAGCTCGCGGCCGCCTTCATCCAGGCGCTCACCAAGGCCGCCCGGGCCTTCACCCTGTACGACCCCTCGAACGCCCTGGTCCGCCAGTTCATCGCCGACTACCGGGCCCGGGCCGAGGCCGCCACCGCCGCCGGGCCGCTCGCCTTCGAGGTGCGTCCCTTCGAGATCGTCTGCGGCAGCGAGGTGGTCTACCGGGAGGAGGACCGCGAGCGATCCCTCGCCTTCCGCCTCTTCCGCGACGGCGTCCGGCGGCTCGCCTTCGCGCAGGAGGTCGCCTTCCCCGAGCTCCTCCAGCTGCTCCAGATCCTGGCCGTCCGCTACACCGGGGTCCGGCAGGCGGAGGACGACGTCGTCACCCTGCTGCGCAAGGCCGAGTTCCGCACCATCACGGTGGTGGCGGTGGAGGGCTACACCTCCGACGACGACGAGGAGCGCGGCAGGCTGGGCCCGCGGGCGGGCGGCGAGCCGCCCCCCGGCTTCGACGCCCCCTTCGTCCGGCTCCCGGCGCCCGGGCCCATCGCCTTCCGGCCCGTCCCGGAGGAGGCGCTGGCGCCGCTGCGCGCCGAGGAGGCGCCCGAGGGGCTGCCGGCGGGCGGCCTGCGCCTCGCGGCCGAGCTGCTCGGCTGGGCGGCCCAGGGGGCGCTGGCTTCCGCCGAAGCGGCCCAGTTCTGCGCCGAGCTGCGGGACTTCCTGGTCGCCGATCACCAGCTCAAGGCGCTGGCGGCGCTGGCCGAGCTCGCGCTCCGGCAGCCGGCCGGCTCGCTCCGCGAGGAGGTCCTCCGGGGGCTCGCCGATCCCCGCCTCCTCGAGGCGGTGCTCTCGGCCATCCCCCCGGGCGCGGCGCAGCTCCCCCCGGAGGCCGCGCAGCTGCTCCCGTTCGTTCCCGGGGGCGCGGTCCTCGATCTCCTCGACGGCGAGGAGGACGAGGGCCGGCGGGCCACCCTGGTTCGCCTGGCCGAGGCGCGCCTCCCGGCCGACGCCGAGGCGGTGATCGGGCGCCTCGCCAGGCTGCCGGCCGAGGCGGCCCGGGCCCTGGCGCGGGCGGTGGGCGCGCGGGCGCCCGCCCGGGCCGACGAGGCGGCGGTGGCCCTCATCGCGCACCCCGACCCGCAGGTGCAGATCGAGGCGCTCCGGGCGGCCTCGGCCGCGGCCGCCCGCCTCCCGGCGGCGGCGGTACCCATCCTCGGGCTCCTCCGGGCTCCCCAGGAGCCGGTCCGCCTGGCCGCCGCCCAGGCGCTGGAGCGCCACGGGGACAACGCCAGCGCCAAGGCGGTGGCCGAGGCCCTCCAGGAGCGCAAGAGCTTCTCCCGGGACGAGGCGGCGGCGCTCGGCCGCGCCCTCGGCCGGCTCAACCCCGGCGCGGCGCTGCGGCTGTTCGACGGCTGGCTCGCCCCGCGGAAGAAGGGGCTCCTGCGCGCCCTGAAGGCCGACGAGCACGAGGAGCTCCTCCGCTGGGCGGCGGTGGCGGGGCTCGGGGCGATCCCCGGGCCGGAGGCGGAGCAGCGCCTCGAGGCGGCGCTGGCGGCCGCGGACGACGCGCTCCGGCGCCACTGCCACGCCACCCTGGCGCGCCGCCGCCACGAGGGCCGCCTCCATGGATGAGCTGGCACGCGCGCAAGCGGAGCTGGGGCGGGCGCTGGGCCGGGCCCGGGTGGGCGAGGACCGCGATCTCGCCCAGCGGGTGCGGGAGAGCGGGGAGGGGATCGCCCACCTCCTGGCCGGGCTCCTCAAGCTGTGCCGCGTCCACGCCCCCGACAACCGCGCCTTCGACGCCCCGGTGGCCGAGTTCGCCCGGGTCCTCGGGGCGCTGGTGGAGCTCCTCGGCACCGTGCACCTGGTGACGGTCGAGGACCAGATCTACGTGAACGACGTGCGGATCCGGAGCGACGGCAAGTCCGGCGCCCGCGATCTCGGCGCCGATCTCGCCCGGCAGCGCATCGGCGGGCTCTCCTTCCACGCCCCGCTCCCGGAGGCCCAGGTGCGGGCGCTGGCGGCGGCGCTGGCGGCGGCCGCCGCGCCGGAGGGGGCGCGCGCCGCCCTGGTGGCCCGGCTGCAGCAGGCGGGGATCACCACCGTGGAGACGGCGGGCGTCTTCCGCTTCCGCACCGAGGCGGCGGAGGAGCGGCAGCGCGCGCCGGAGGAGGTCGTCCGCCGGATGCTGGCGCTGGTGGGCGAGACCTCGCGGAACCTGGCGGCCGGCCGGGCCCTGAACCCGCTCCCGCTCCGGCGCATGATCCTGGAGGCGCTCGACGCCGGGGTGGGGGCGCCGGCCTTCTGGGGACCCTTCCCGGGTGACGCCCCGGTCCACGCCGTCCACGCGGTGGAGGTGGCCACCCTGGCCCTGGTCGCGGCGCGGGCCGCCGGGTTCTCCCCCGGGTTCCTGCAGGACCTCGGGATCGCCGCCCTCCTCCACGACGCCGGCTACCTCACGCCGGGCATGAGCGACGGGCCGCCGGGCCTGGCGCGGCACCCCCTCGAGGGTGCACGGCTCGTCCTTCGCCAGCGCGGGTTCCACGAGGCCAAGCTCCGCCGGCTCCGCGCCATCCTGGAGCACCACCGGGACTACGGGGCCGGCCAGGTCCGGCCCTCGGCGGCGGGCGCCCTGCTGCGGCTGGCCGAGGACTACGCCAACGTGGTCCGGCTCTACGGCGCCAAGGTCCTCCGCGCCGACGCGCTGGGCGCCATGCTCAAGGCGGGGGGCGCGTACTATCAGCCCGCCCTGGCCCAGGTCCTGGTCAACGCGCTCGGGAAGTTCCCGCCTGGAACGCTGGTCGAGCTGGAGGACGGCCGCTTCGGCCGGGTGGCGGCACCGGCCCGGTCGGCGGAGCTCTGGGATCGCCCGCTCGTGCGGCTGCTCGATCCGCGGACACGCCTCCCGGGGGACGAGATCGTCGACGCCTCCGGCGCCCGGCGCGTCCGCCGCGCGCTCCCCGGGTGACCCGGAGCGGGAGCGCCGCTCGCCTCCCGACCGGACCGGACCGCGCCGCGCCCGGATCGCGCTACAATGACCTCGACCCCCGAGGAGGGGCGCGTGCCCGCGATCAATCGAGTGCTCGTTCCCATCGACTTCTCGCCGTCGGCGCGCGCCGCGCTCGAGTACGCGACCTTCCTCGCGGGGAAGCTGGGCGCGGACCTGGACGTCCTGCACGTCTGGGAGCCACCCGGCTACGTGGGGCCGGACACCCTCGCGCTCCTGCCGGTCGGCTCCGGCCAGCCGGGCTGGGAGCAGACCCGCGCCGAGGTGCAGCGGGAGGTGGACGGCTTCCTCGCCAAGGCCAAGGCCCGGCCGCGGGCGCTGTCGGTGCGGGTGGAGGCGGGCGAGCCCTCCGACACCATCCTGCAGATCGCGAGGGCCGACGGCGCGGACCTGATCGTGATGGGGACCCACGGGCGCACCGGGCTCTCGCGCCTCCTGATCGGGAGCGTCGCCGAGGCCGTGCTGCGGCGCTCCACCTGTCCGGTCCTCACCATCCGGGTTCCGTCGAAGACGTCGCGGGACGCCGTGCCGCTCTAGCCCGCCGGGCGGCGGGGTGCCTCCGCGGGAAGGAGGCTCCGATGAGGCTCGTCTGCGAGGCGATGAACCGGGCGCCGGCGACGATCGCGCCGGAGGCGACCGTCGGGGAGGCGCGCGCGCTGGCGGCGCGGGAGGGCACGGCGCACCTGCTCGTGCTCGACGCCGGGAACCTGGTGGGCATCCTCTGCACCTGCGACCTCCGCGCCGGACCCGCCGGGGAGCAGGTCTGCGAGCGCATGAGCCTGCCGGTGCTCACGGTCCGGCCGGACGTGACGGTGGACGACGCCGCCGCCACCCTCTGCGAGTGCCGGCTCGGGTGCCTGCCCGTGGCGCTGGGCGGGCTCCTGCTCGGGGTGGTGGGGGAGGAGGAGCTGGAGCGCGCCGGCGCCACCCGGCTCCCACGGCCCCGGCACTGCCACCGCCAGGTGCAGCCTCGCTAGACAGCCCGGCGGGCCAGGCACGGCCTGCGCCGCGGCGAACCGGGGCGAGCGGAGAGCGGCCCGCTCTCGCGGGGGCGACGGAAACATCCTGTTGCGCTCGGCTGGCACGGCCAGCGCAAGCCGTGCGCGCCGGGTCGAGCCGACGCAAGTCTCGCGTGGCAACCGTCGAAAATCCTTGGGAGATGTCGGCGTGGCGGGGTAGGCACGACTCGTGAAATGGCCGCCAGACGCATGAGCCGGTTCGAGGTGGAAGCCCGCGAGGTCCTGCTGCGGCGGCGGCGCACCCTGAGCCGATCCCCGTCGACGGTGCCGGCCTCGCAGGATCCCTCTGCCCGCTGGGCGGACTACGAGGCCGCGGAGGCGCAGCCCGAGGGCGTGGCGCGCGAGCTGGCCGACATCGACGCCGCCCTGGAGCGCATCCAGGAGGGACGCTACGGGACCTGCCAGAGCTGCGGCGGGCCCATGGGCCTGCAGCGGCTCAGGGCGATCCCCGAGGCCCGCTACTGCCTGGCGTGCAGCGGCCAGGCCCACGCGGTGGAGTGAGCGGCCCGCGCGCCGCGAGCGCGGGTGGCGTGCCACCGGCGCTCCTGCTATTCACCGTCCGGTGGAAGCCGCCGCGAAGCACCAGCCGGTCCTCGCCTATCCCCTCGGCGACGCCCTCTACCTGAACGTCACCAGCGCCTGCACGCTCGCCTGCGTCTTCTGCCCGAAGATCCGGGATGGCGACTTCACCGTAGGTGGATTCGACCTCCGGCTCGAGCGGAACCCCTCCGCCGAGGAGGTCTGGGCGGCCGCGCGGGCGTGCGGGCTCGAGGGCCGGCCCGAGGTGGTCTTCACCGGCTTCGGCGAGCCGACTCGCCGGCTCGAGGTGCTCCTCGACCTGGTCGCGCGGCTCCGGGCGGCGGGCGTGGCGCGCGTCCGGGTCGACACCGACGGGCTGGCGAGCCTCCGCGAGGGGCGAGACGTCCCCCCGCTCCTCGCCCGCGCGGGCCTCCAGGCGATCTCCGTGTCGCTCAACGCGGCGGACGCGGAGGCGTACGCGCGCCTCTGCCCGAGCCGGTACGGCGCCGCCGCGTACGAGGCGGTGAAGGCGTTCGTCCGGAGCGCGGTCGCCTGCATCCCGGACGTGGCGGCGAGCGCGGTGGCCGTTCCGGGGCTCTCCGAGGCGGATTGCCGCGCGGTCGCCGAGGGGCTGGGGGCACGGTTTCGTTGGCGGCCCTACGACCGGCTGGGGCGAATCGACGGCGTCGGCTCCATGGCGGGCAGCGGCTGAGCCCCGGGACGACGAGGCTTTTCTCGCCAGCTCGAAGTCGATTCGGGTACGTCGGGACTGGATCTCCGACCCGGAATGGTGCATAAGCTGCGGCTTGCCGCAGGCTTTGCGCCCTCCAGGAGACGAATGAACATCCCCAACGCGAGTCGGACCGGAAACGAGCGGATCCTCGTCGTGGACGACGAGCAGAACGCGCGCGTCGCGCTCCGGACGATCCTGGCGGAGGAGGGCTACGAGATCGCGGAGGCGGCGGACGGCGAGGAGGCCCTGGCGCTCCTCCCGGGGTTCGCCCCGGCCGCGGTCCTGGCCGACGTACGGATGCCGCGGATGGACGGCATCACCCTCCTCAAGCGGGCCAGGGAGCAGGGCTCGGACGCGGTCTTCGTGATGATGACCGCGTTCGCCAGCGTCGAGGCGGCGGTGGAGGCGATGCGCGCCGGCGCCGAGAACTACCTGGTCAAGCCGCTCGACGTGAACGCGGTGCTCGTGGTGCTGGAGAAGGCGCTCGAGAAGCTGCGCCTCCAGCGCGACACCGCCAACCTGCGCGAGCGCGTCCGGGAGCGGTACCGGTTCCACAACATCGTGGGCGACGCCCCGGAGCTGCAGGCGGTCTACGAGGTGGTGAAGCGCGCCGCGCCCACCCGCGCCACCGTCCTGATCCTGGGCGAGTCGGGGACCGGCAAGGAGCTCATCGCCCAGGCGCTCCACGAGGAGTCGCCGCGGGCCGACAAGCCCTTCATCAAGGTGAACTGCGCGGCGCTCTCCGAGACCCTGCTCGAGTCCGAGCTCTTCGGCCACGAGAAGGGGGCCTTCACCGGCGCCATCGGGCGCAAGGAGGGGCGGTTCGAGCTGGCCGACGGCGGCACCCTCTTCCTCGACGAGATCGGCGACATCTCACCCGCCCTGCAGATCAAGCTCCTGCGCGTCCTCCAGCAGAAGGAGTTCGAGCGGGTGGGCGGCACCCAGACCATCAAGGTGGACGTGCGCCTGGTGGCGGCCACCAACCGGGACCTGGCCGCCGAGGTGAAGCAGGGCAAGTTCCGCGAGGACCTCTACTACCGGCTCAACGTGGTGGCGGTCACCCTCCCGCCGCTCCGGCAGCGCAAGGGGGACGTCCCCGCGCTGGTGAGCCACTTCATCGACAAGTATGCGCGGGCCTACGGCAAGGAGATCCGCGGCCTCGCCCCCGGCACCCTCAACGCCCTCCTCTCCCATGACTGGCCGGGGAACGTGCGCGAGCTGGAGAACGTGGTGGAGCGCGCGGTGGTCCTCTGCAAGGGGGCGGAGCTGACCGCCGACGACCTCCCCCCGACCCTCCGCGGCCCGCGGCCTCGCGAGCGCGCGCCCGGGGCGCTCATCCCCGGCGCCACCCTGTACGAGATCGAGCGCGAGGCGATCCTGCGGACCCTGGAGATGGTCGGCGGCTCGACCTCGCGGGCGGCCGAGATCCTGGGGATCAGCGTCCGCAAGATCCAGTACCGGCTCAAGGAGTACGCGGCCGGCGGCCGCGAGGCCGGGCGCGGGGAGGGGACCGGCCCCGACGAGGAGCTCGGGCCGGTGGAGAAGGCGGGCAACGAGAGCTAACCCGCCCGCGGCAGCCGCAGGAGGAAGCGCGCGCCGCCCTCCGGGCCGTCCTCGGCCCGGATCGTCCCGCCGTGCTGGGTCACGATCGCGTGGACGATGGAGAGCCCGAGGCCCGACCCCCGCGCCTTGGTGGTGAAGAAGGGCTCGAAGATCCGCTCGCGGTCGGCGGGCGGGACGCCCGGGCCGTCGTCCTCGATCGCGATCTCCACCCGCGGCACCGCCTCGGGGAGGGCGGGCTCTGGCGGCGCCGCCCGGCAGGAGACCAGCACCCGGCCGCCGTCGGCCACCGCCTCGAGCGCGTTGAGGCAGAGGTTCACCAGCACCTGCCGGATCCGCTCCTCGTCGCCCGCCACCGGGGGCACCGCGCCGATGGCCCGCTCCAGCCGCACCCCGCGCCGCTCCGCCTCGCCGCCGAGCAGGTCCACCACCTTGCGGATCACCGGGCCGACCTCCACCGGCCTGGGGACGAACTCGCGCGGCCGGGCGAACTGGAGGAAGTCCTCGAGGATGTGGTCGAGGCGGCGGATCTCGTCCTTGACCAGGGTGAGCGGCTCGAGGAGCGGCCCCTGCTCCGCCCCCGGGAGGCGCTGCACGCGGCGCTCCAGGACCGAGAGCTGGAGCGCGGCGGCGTTGAGGGGGTTGCGGATCTCGTGGGAGAGGCCGGCGGTCATGGTCCCGACGGCGGCCAGCTTCTCGGCGGTCTGGGCCCGGCGCGCCAGCTCCCGCTTCTCGGCGTGGAGCCGCACCTGGCGCATCGCCTGCTCGACCGCGAGCAGGAGCTCCTGGGTGGCGCAGGGCTTCACCAGGTAGGCGCAGGCCCCCGCCCGGACCGCGGCCACCGCGGACTCGAGGGTGGCGAACCCGGTGAGGAGCACCACCTCGCCGTCGGGGGCGAGGTCCTTGAGCCGCGGCGCGAGGGCGGTGCCGTCGCCGTCCGGCAGCTTGAGGTCGACCAGGGCGACGTCGAACCCCTGACGCGCCAGGGGCAGGGCGGCCTGGCAGGAACCCGCCCCGGCCACCGCGTAGCCGGCGCCCTCCAGGATCTCGGAGAGGTTCTCGACCAGGCCCGCGTTGTCGTCCACCACCAGGACGCGCGGCCGGAGGGCGCCGTCCTTCATGGGCGGTGCCCCGGCGCCGCCTGCCCCTCGTGGAGGCGCTCCACCGCCGCGAGCAGGGCAGGGGTGTCGAAGGGCTTGGTGAAGAGGGCCTCGGGCGGCACCGGCGGGGCGTGGAGGTGAGCGGTGATCACGATCATCGGCAGGCCCGGGTACTTCCGGGAGAGCCGGCGCATGGCCTCGCCGTCCGGGCCGCCCGGGACCCGCAGGTCCACCAGGGCGCAGAAGGGCCGGACCGGTCCGAGGCGCTCGGTCTCCAGCACCGAGGCGGCGGCGACGGCGGCGAATCCGCGCCCGCGCAGGGCCTCGGAGAGGTTGTCGGAGAGCCGGGCGTCGTCCTCGACGATCGCCACCAGGCCGTCGCGGCGGGCCACCGCCAGGAGCTCGATGATCCGGTCGGGCGCCATCGGCTTCTGCAGCACCGCCAGCAGCCCCTCGCGCCGGGCGGCGTCGAGGTCGTCGTCGCCCGCGTGGGCGGTGATCACCAGCGCCGCCGCCCCCGGGTCGATCCGGCGCAGCTCGTGGACCAGCTCCGCCCCACCCATGCGCGGCATCCGCATGTCGGTGAGGAGGGCGTCGAACGGGCGGTCCCGGACGAGCGCCAGCGCCGCCTGGCCGTTCTCGGCGAGGGCCACCTCGTTCCCGCCGTCCCGGAGGATCTCGGCCAGGTTCTCGGCGAAGTCCAGGTTGTCGTCGACGATCAGGTACCGGCGCATGGGCGGGTCCTCAGATCGGCAGGCGGAGGGTGAAGCGCGCCCCGCCGCCGGGGCGGTCGGCGTACTCGATCGCGCCCTGGTGCCGCTCCGCGATCTGCTTGACCAGGGCGAGCCCGAGCCCGATCCCGCGCTCCTTGGTGGTGATGAGCGGCTCGAAGAGGCGGCGGCGGGTCGCCGGATCGACGCCCGCCCCGGTGTCCTCGACGTCGACCTCGACCGCGCCGGGCGCCGCCCGGCCCCGGACCGTCACCGTCCCCTCCGGCGAGGCGGCGTGGACCGCGTTGTCGATCAGGTTCAGGAAGACCTGGCGCAGCTGGCCCGGGTCGCCGTCCACCGGCGGCAGCGGCTCGAGCCCCTCGAGCGCCAGGGCCACCCCCGCCGGCCGCTTCACGGCCGCGGCCGCCCCGGCCACCACCCCGGCCAGCGCCACCGGCTCCTTGGCCAGGGGGCGCTGGCGGATCATGTCGAGCAGGTTGGTGATGATCCCGTTCGCCACCGCGAGCTGCTCCCCGATCCGATCGGTGTGCTTGCGGGCGCGCTCGTCGTCCCCCAGCCGGCCCCTGAGGATGTAGAGGGAGGTCTCGATCACGCCCAGCGGGTTGCGCAGGTCGTGGCCGATCGAACCCACCAGCTGACCGAAGGTGGCGAGCCGCTCCACGCGCGCCTGCTGGGCGAGCAGGTCGTCGCGGTAGGTGTGGAGCATGATGGCGAGCTCGAGATCCAGGATCTTGCCCAGGGCCGCCCGGACCTGCTCCAGCTCGCCGGGCGAGCGGTGGAAGGCCTCCCAGGCGACCTGGCCGAGCGCGGTCCGGATCACGTTCATGGCGCCGAACATGTAGTGCTGGGGGAGCCCGATCCGGACGTGGACCCGGCCGATGCGGTACCGGTTCTGCCAGTAGGCCTCGTCCCAGGGGCCGCGCAGGAGGGAGTCCATCCAGGCGACCAGGGTCACCTTGAGCTGGCCGACCCGGCTCTCCCCGCCCACCAGGGCGGTCCGGGCCTGCTCATGGGCCAGGATCTGGTCGTAGAAGACCCGGGCGATCCGGTCGAAGGACCCGGCGGCGTGCGCGTGGAGCGCGCGGAGCGAACCCTCGTCGCCGTCGCCGAACTGGACGTAGCGCCTCAGCTCCTCCAGCAAGGTCTCGGGCACGCACCCGATCTAGGGGAGCGCCGCGGGCGGGTCAACGCCGGTCTCCCGGCCGGGGCTCAGGCGTGCTCGCGCTCCTCGGGCGGGTGCACCACCTCGGCCACCAGGTCCAGGTCGTGGACGACGTCGGCCGCGAACCGGACGAAGTCCGCGTCCGTCAGGATACCCACAAGGGTGCCGTCCTCCTCGCAGACGGGCAGGCAGCCGAACTTCCGCTCGAGCATGAGCCGCGCCGCGCTCGCGAGGCCGCTGCCCGGCCGGACCGAGACCAGCTCGCGCGACATCAGATCGCCGACGGCCAGGTCCCGGGCGCCCGCCCGGCCGGAGACACCGGAGCGGAGCACGTCGCGGTGGGTGAGCAGGCCCACCAGGCGGCGATCGCGGATCACCGGCAGGTGGCGGATGCCTCCCAGGCGGAGGAGCGACTCGGCGAGCGCAAGGTCGTCCGTCTCCCGCACGGTGACGAGATCGCGTGTCATGAGATCGGCGACCGTGATCATGGGCGCATCCCCCGCGCCCCCCGCCGCTGGCCTGGATCGTAGCCAGGACGGCGGCGGAGCCGCGCCTCCCTGCCGGGCCCGTCAGTGCACCACCAGCACCGCGCGGGTGCTGATGTGGACGAGCCGGTCCGAGACGCTGCCGAGGAACATGCGGGCCACCGCGCCGTGGCCACGGCTCCCCACCACCACCATGCCCACGTCGGCGGCGGCCGCCTCCTCGGCGATCGCCTCCGCCGGCGAGCCGTAGAGCACCGTGGTCGAGACCTCGAGCCCGGGCTCCTCCAGCGACTCGACCGCCTTCTCGAGCAGGCGGTCCGCGTACTGGCGATGCTCCTTCTCCACCTCGGCGATGGTGAGGCCGTACACGTCGGGCGGCAGCACCAGCTTCGGGACGACGTGGACCAGCGTGATCTTCGCCCCGAAGCGCAGCGCGATGTCCGCGGCCATCCGGGCGGCCTTGAGCGAGGAGTCGGAGCCGTCCACCGCGACCAGGATCCGCTTCATGGTTCTCACCCCCTGAGAAGCGTACCAGGGTGCGAGCTACAAGGGGGATGCCAGGGAAGCCGCGGCGCAGCGCCGCGGCTCACGGGGACACGGATCGCGTCGCGCCGCGCTGAGGCGCGGCGCGGCAGGAGCGACCCAGGCTTGGGAGGGGAGCACGCGCCGGGACGGCGCGCTGCGTCGCGCCGGCTCAGGCCTGCTTCGAGCCCTGGTCCGAGGTCCCGCTCTGCGGGTTGGCGGGCTTCTCGTCCTCCCCCGCCATCGCCTTCTTGAAGCCACGGATGCTCTGGCCCAGCCCCGCGCCGAGCTGCGGGAGCTTGTTCCCCCCGAACAGGATCACGACGATCGCGAGGATGAGCAGCAGCTCCGGCATTCTCAGTCCGAACATGTTCTTCCTTTCGTGCCCGACTCCGCGAACCCTACATAACAGGGATCAGGCCGCGTTGTCTTCCATGGCGAGCGCGGCGAGGCGGCGCTGGTCGAGGACCCGCACTCCCCGGGAGGCGTCCACGACCCCGTCCTTCTCGAGCCGGGTGAGGCAACGGGAAAGCGTCTCCGGCCGCATCCCGAGCAGCCGCGCCACCACCTGCTTCCGCACGGCGTTCGGGCGGTCGGCGAGGAAGCGCGCGTGTGCCAGGGCGAAGCGGGCGACCCGGCTGAGGCAGTCGCCCTGGCGCCAGTTCACCTCGTCGCGCTGCTGACGCGACTCGGTCAGCAGGAGATCGAGCACCACCCGCGCGGCGCTCCGGTCGGGGCCGACCCACTGGGCGAGCGCGTCTCCCCCGATGCCGCAGATCTTCACGCGGGAGAGGGCCCGCACCTCGAAGGGCGAGGCCTCGCCCTGGAGCGACTCGGTGCACAGGAGCGAGGAGGGGCCGCGGAGGGAGAGGAGCAGCTCGGAGCCGCGGGGCGAGACCGCGGAGAGAGCGACGAATCCCTCCTTGATGAAGTAGACCGTCCGGGGACGCTCACCCTGGGCGCAGATGGTGGCGCCCGACTCACGGCTTGTGGGGGTGAGCCGGCAGCGTCCCTGGGAAGCCAGCCCGAGGTTGCAGGTGTTGCAATCCGTCACCGGCGCATTGGAGAGCACGGGTTGGTTCCTCCCGAAGGGGTCGCCTTCTTGATCGTCGTCTGTTTGCACGAGCTAGGCCCGCAAGAATTCGAGGCTTTATGGACTTGATCCCCGCAGAGGTTGCGCTTTGGCCGGGATCAAGACCCGGGCTGCGCACGATTTGCAGAAGGGCCGGGATGAGACCGCGACGCGTGGCATGATGGCGCCGATGGAAAGGCTCCTCCGCATCCGGGCCAAGATCCTCTCCGCGCTCACCACCGTGGAGGCAGAGGACCTCCGCGCGGCCGAGGCCATGGGGCGCTACCTCGCGACGCCGGTGCTGGCGCGCCTCGCCTCGCCGCCCTACACCTGCGCCGCCATGGACGGCTACGCGGTCCGGGCCG
>DATKAL010000128.1:0-5309 GCA_035498135.1 Anaeromyxobacter sp. | reverse complement strand
GGGCCGGAGCCGCTCCGCCTGGGTCATGGAGTCGACCATGGCCACGATCCGGGTGAGGGCCTGATCGTCGAACTGGAAGTTCTCGGGCAGCTCGCCGAAGAGCGGGAACTTCTCCATCAGCTCGCCGAGCGGACCCATCTTCCGGACCAGCTGGATCTGGTTCACGAAGTCGACGAGGGTGAAGTCGCCGGAGAGGATCTTGGCGGCCTCGCGCTCGGCGGTCTCCTCGTCGACGTGCTGCTCGAAGTCCTGGACCAGGCCGACGATGTCGCCGAACCCCAAGATCCGGGAGGCGAGCCCCTCCGGCCGGAACTCCTCCAGGCGGTCGAGCGACTCGCCCACGCCCAGGAACTTGATGGGCTTGCCCGTGACCTCCTTGATGGAGAGGGCGGCGCCGCCGCGGGCGTCGCCGTCGAGCTTGGTGAGGATGAAGCCGTCCAGGGAGAGCCGCCGGTCGAACTCGGCCGCGGTCTTCACCGCGTCCTGGCCGATCATGGCGTCGGCCACCAGGAGGATGTTCTCCGGCGCCACCCCTCGCCGGATCTCCTCCAGCTCCACCATCAGCTCCTCGTCGATGGCGAGGCGGCCGGCGGTGTCGTAGATGACCACCGGCAGGCGATCGCGCTGCGCCGCCTCGAGGGCGTGGCGGCACATCTCCGGCGGGGAGACGCCCGCCTCGTGGAAGATCGGGACGCCGAGCCGCTCCCCCAGCACCCGGAGCTGCTCGACGGCGGCGGGGCGGTAGACGTCGGCGGCGACCAGGAGCGGCTTCTTCCCCTCCTTGAGCAGCTTGCTCGCGATCTTCCCGGCGGTGGTGGTCTTGCCGGAGCCCTGGAGGCCGACCATCATCACGCCGGTCGGGCGCCCCTTCTCCGCGAACCGGAGCGAGGTGTCGACCGGGCCCATCAGGGCCTCGAGCTCGTCGTGGCAGATCTTGACGAAGTGGTCCTGGGGCGTGACCCGCAGCACGCCCTTGTCGGTCTTCACCTTGGTGTCGACCACCTCGCCGATGGCCTTCTCGCGGACGCGGGCGACGAACCGCTTCACCACCTCGAAGGCGACGTCGGCCTCGAGGAGGGAGACGCGGATGTCGCGGAGCGCGTCGTCCACCACCTCGGGGGTGATGGCGGTGCGCCCCTTGAGCTTGTTGCGGGCCGCCTTGAACCCTTTGGATACGGTCTCGAGCACTGCGGGGGTCCTTTCGCCCGTGCGGGGCCGGGGCCGCGCTTATAACACGCTCATGGTAAGGTTTCCGACCATGGACGAGGGGCCGCGGTTCTTCTCGGTGGAGGAGGCGAACGGCCTCGTCCCCACCCTCGTCCTGGAGTTCGGCCGGGTGGCGCGCGCCCGGGCGGAGCTGGGGCCGGTGATCGAGGCGCTCGGGGGGGCCGAGCCGGCCTCGGAGATCCTCCACTCGGACGCCGATCCGCCGCCGGGCGGCGAGGCGGCCGCGGCCCGGCTCCACGCCCTGGCGGACGAGATCACCTCCGCGGTCGAGCGGCTCAACGGGCTCGGGTGCCTGGTGAAGGACCTGGAGCGCGGGCTGGTCGACTTCTACGCGATGCAGGACGGGGAGCCGGTCTACCTCTGCTGGCAGTTCGGCGAGCCCGCGGTCGCGCACTGGCACGGGCTGGAGGAGGGCTTCGCCGGGCGCAGGGAGATCGAGGGGCTGACGGTGGAGCCGCCCGCCTTCCCCAACTGAGCGGGGCGGGGCCGGAGCCCCGCCCGCCCCGTCCCCACCGCACCGGCCGCGGCGCGCGCATCGCCCGCGGGGTCCTCCTCGGCCAGGGCCGCCAGCGCGGCCGCCCGGTGGCAGGGGGGGAGCTTCTCGATGACCGCGAGGCGGGCGCTGCGGCAGAGCGGACAGGCGCACTCGCGGTGCTTGCCCCGGGGCGGCAGCAGCAGGCGTGCCGGGCGCCCTGCGAACCCCCGGTGGCCAGCCGCGGCGCGCCGGAGAGCGTCACCGCCAGCTGCGGCGAGGACCCGGGCGGTGACCGTCCAGTGGAGGCGTCGACCCACAGCCCCAAACCGGGAAGGGGTGCGTGCGGAGGCAACCCCCCGGCCGTGGGACAAGACGGACGCCTGGCACGGCCCGGCCGCCAGGAAGCCGTCGGGCGTTCCCCTTCGAGTACGGAAACCCGGGGAACGCTCCGTTAGGGAAGGCAGGCCAAAGAGGGGGAACGGAAGGGGCGAACGGATGGCCGAGCGGGTCCAGGCGAGCGTCAGCCGCCTCATGCCGCAGGAGATGGAGATGGGCGAGGCGGAGGTCGCCCGCCGCAAGGCGTTCCTCGAGCTCCGCGACGAGGACGTCGAGGCGCTGAAGGGGCTCCGCGAGATCGCCCGCAAGTACGTGGACCCGGTGGTCGAGGACCTCTACCGCCACTTCCTCTCCTTCGAGGAGACGCGGGCGTTCTTCCGCGACCCGGCGGCGCTCGAGCGGGTGAAGCGGCTCCAGAAGGACTACTTCCTGCGCCTCACCGAGGGGGACTACGGCTCGGACTACGTGAGCAACCGGCTCCGCATCGGCACGGTGCACGAGCGGATCGAGCTGGCGCCCAAGTGGTACCTGGGGGCGTACAGCTTCTACCTCCGGGCGATGGCCCTGCGCCTGCTGGAGGCGTACCGGCAGGACCCGGAGCGGGCGCTCCGGTCCTTCCTCCCCCTCATGAAGCTGGTCTTCCTGGACATCGGCCTGGCGGTGGACACGTACATCCACGCCCGCGAGATCACGCTGCGGAAGCAGCAGGAGGCGATCCGCGAGCTCTCCACCCCGGTGCTGCCGATCCGCGACCGGCTCCTGCTCCTCCCCCTCATCGGCGTCGTCGACACCCACCGGGCGCGCCTCGTCACCGACGGGCTCCTCCGGGCGATCCGGGACCATCGCGCCAAGGTGGTGGTGATGGACGTCACCGGGGTGGCCACCATCGACACCAAGGTGGCGAACCACCTCATCCAGACCGTCACCGCCGCCGGGCTCATGGGGGCACGGGTGATCGTGACCGGGCTCTCGCCCGAGGTCTCCCAGGCGCTGGTGGCGCTCGGGCTCGATCTCGGCAAGCTCGACACCGTCGGCGATCTCCAGGGAGGGATCGAGGAGGCGGACCGTCTCCTCGGCTACCGCCTCGTCCCGGCCGATCCGGCGGGGGGGAGGTAGCGGGGCCCCATGGCCGTCCCGATCATGCGGCAGGGGGACGTGCTGATCGCCTCGTTGCAGGAGGCCCTCTCCGACCGGGCCCTGGTGGAGCTGCGGGACGAGCTCGCCCGCCGGGTGGGGCTCTACCGCGCCCACGCGGTGGTGATCGACGTCACCGCCCTCGACGTCCTCGACTCGTTCGCCACCCGGACCCTCCGCGCCATGGCTCAAATCTCCCGGCTGCGCGGCGCCCGGACGGTGGTGGTGGGGATCCAGCCCGAGGTGGCGTTCGCCATGGTGCAGCTCGGGCTCACCCTCGACGGGGTGGACACCGCCCTGGACCTGGAGGAGGGGCTCTCGCTCGTGGGGCGGGGCGTGCGGGGGAGCGAGCGCCATGCCCCCTGAGACCCACGTCCCCATCGAGCACGAGGGCGACATCGTGACCGCTCGGCAGCGCGGGCGGGAGCTGGCTGCGGCGAGCGGCCTCTCGACCACCGAGCAGACCCTGATCGCGACCGCGATCTCGGAGGTGGCCCGGAACATCGTGGTCTACGCCCGCCGCGGCGAGGTGGTGCTCGCCGCCATCGAGGAGGGCGGCCGCCGGGGGGTGCAGGTGGTGGCCCGGGACGCCGGCCCGGGGATCCCCGATCCCGAGCTGGCGATGCGCGACGGCTACTCCAGCTCGAACAGCCTGGGGATGGGGCTCCCCGGCGCCCGGCGGCTGGTGGACGACTTCGAGCTCTCCACGGCGGTGGGGAAGGGCACCACCGTCACGATGAGGAAGTGGGTGCGATGATCGCGGCCGGGCAGGGCGGCGAGGCGCTCCTCGACTGGGGCGCGGCCGGAGCGGCGCTGGGGCGGGAGTCGGGCGACGTCCCGCTGGTGGCGCCGTTCCCCGGCGGGGTGCTGGTCGCCCTGGTGGACGGGCTCGGCCACGGGATCGAGGCGGCCGAGGCGGCGCGCGCGGCGGTCCGGACCCTGGCGGCGGGCGCGGGCGGGCCGGTGGCCGAGCTCGTCGAGCGCTGCCACCGGGCCCTCCGCGGCACGCGCGGGGCGGTGATGACGGTGGCCTCGTTCGAAGCCGGGCCGGGCGCGATGACCTGGGTCGGCGTGGGGAACGTGGAGGGGGTCCTGGTCCGCGCCGGCCCGGCGGCGCCCTCTCCCCGCGAGGTGATCGTCGCCCGGGGCGGGGTGGTCGGCTACCAGCTCCCCGCCCTGCGCCCGAGCACGCTCCCGGTCGCGCCGGGCGACACGCTGGTCCTGGCGAGCGACGGGATCCACGGATCGTTCATCGACGCGATCCCCGTCCACCTCGGTCCCCAGGCGCTGGCCGACGCGATCCTGGCCCGCCACGCCCGGGGCACGGACGACGCGCAGGTGGTGGTGGCCCGCTACCGCGGCGCGGGCGAGGGGCAGGGGGGGCTGGGCGTGACGGGCGCGGCTCCCGAGCGGGAGGCGATCCGCATTCCCATCCGGGCGGAGTGGGACGTGGCAGAGGCCCGGGCGCGGGCGCGGGAGCTGGCGGAGCGGGAGGGCTTCCGGGCGGGAGGGATCGGGGCGATCGCCACCGCCGTCTCCGAGGTGGCCTGGAACATCGTCGAGCACGCCGGGTCGGGGGAGGTCCGCCTCGAGCCGGTGCGGGAGGGGGTCCGGCGCGGGATCCGGGTGGTGGCCGTCGACCAGGCGGAGGGGATCCGGGACCTCGAGCTGGCCCTCTCCGACGGCGGCTCGACCGGCAAGGGGCTCGGCCTCGGGCTCCCGGGGGCGAGGCGCCTCATGGACGGGTTCTCGGTCGTCTCCGCCCGGGGGGAGGGGACCACGGTGACCATGGAGAAGTGGGTGGGCGACGATGGCTGAGGAGCTGAGCGCGGAGGCGCTGCAGGAGCGGTACGCCGAGGCGCTGCGGGAGTACGTCTCGGGCGGCGGCGAGGCGGCCCTCACCCGGGCCTACGAGCTCGGCCGCCGGGCGGCCGGGGCGGGGCTCGGGATCCTCGACCTCGCCCTCCTGCACCACCAGGCGATGGCCGCGCTCCCGGCGGCGGCCGAGGAGGGGCGCTCCCCCGTGGAGATGGCCGCGCAGTTCCTCGCCGAGAGCCTCTCGCCCTTCGAGATGACGCTCCGGTCGTACCAGGCGAACGCGAGGCTGCTCGGCCTGAGCGAGAACCTGGCCCAGCGG
>DATKAL010000127.1:0-15835 GCA_035498135.1 Anaeromyxobacter sp. | reverse complement strand
TCTCGGGGATCCGGTCGATCCGGGTGTCCGCCGCGACCAGGTAGCGGCGGAGCTGGCCCTGCGCGTCCCGGGCCAGGGTGCCGTGGGAGGAGACGTACACCACCACCGTGTCGCGCTCGTCCCGGTCCTCCTCGGCGATGCGGGCGAGCCCGGTCCGGAGCTCGTCGCGCGTGGGACCGTCGGCGAGGACCTGGACCTCGTCGAAGGCGCCGAGGGCCGGGTCGCGCAGCACCTCGGCCATGCCCGCGGCGTCGGCGCCCGGGTAGCGGAGCGGGCGCCACTGGGGGTCCTGGAAGCGCTGGATCCCGATCACCAGCGCCAGGCGCCGGGGGGCGCGGGCGGCCTCGAGCCGCTCTCGCGGCACGTCCACCGGGACGAGCCCGCCCTTCTCGCCCCCGGCGGACGCCGTCCCCTCGCCCGACGCCCCCTCGCGGGCTGGCGCGGCGCAGGAGGCGAGCAGGGCACCGGCGAGGGCGCCCGCGACGGGGAGGAGTCGTGCCCGAGCTCGCATGTCCGGCCTTCTTAACCGGGTGAGCGCCCCCTCCCCCGGAAAACGGTCACCGGACGATCACCTCCACGCTGTCGGTGGAGATCCCCTCGGGGCCCTCCGGCTCCGCGCCGCCCCGCGCGGCCGGCCCGGCCGCCGCGGCCGCGGCGAGCGCGCGGCCCGGATCGAGCGGGGGCGCGCCGGCCACGGCCACGAAGCGCTGCGGCCCGGCCAGCTCGCCGAGGGGGTACGCGGCCGGACGGCCATCCACGGAGACCGCCGTCCGCCCGGCGCCGAGCTTCCGGCGGAAGAAGAGCTCCGGGGCCCCGCGCGCGGGGACCCGCACGAGGGCCACCTCGGCCGGGCGGCCCAGCTCGATCTCGAAGGACAGGCTGGCGGCCGCCTCCACCGCCTGGCCGCTGATCCCCTTCTCGAGCGCCGGCGCGCCGGCCGGGCCGGGGGAGAGCACCAGGAACCGGAGCCGGACGGGCGCCGCCTGCCGGCCCATGCCCTTGGCGCCGTCCCACGCCGGCGGCGCGCGCTGGATCCCGAGGACCAGCCCGGCCACGCCGGCCAGCGCCACCACCGCCGCGAGCGCGAGGAGCCGGCTCCGGCGCACCCTGGGCCGGGTCTGCGCCTCCGCGCCGTCCCCGGCCACGACCCGGCGCAGGATGCGCTGGAACTCCAGGTCGTTCCCCGCGGCCGCTCGCCCGGCGGACAGCCCGGTCAGGGCGGCCTCGACCCGGCCATCGAGGCGATCCGCCTGCTGGCGGTCCACCAGGAAGGCCTCGCACTCGTCGCACGGGCCTTCCAGGTGGCGAGCCAGGGCCCGCGCCTCCTCCGGGGGAAGGTCGCCCGCGAGCAGCTGCCGGTACCGGGTCTCCGTGAGGTGGCTCACGCCCTTCAAGACTCCTCGCCCCGCAATCTGGCCACCTCGGCCAGGATCCGGCGCTTCACCTTGGCGCGGAACCGCTCGAGCCGCATGGTGATCGCGCTCTTCCCCACGCCCAGGCGGGCCGCGATCTCGCGAGCCGAGAGGGTGCCCTCCACGTAGAAGAGGCGGACCGTCTCCTTCTCCGCCCCCTCCGGAAGCTCGGCGATCACCCGGCGGACCACCTCCAGCTCCGCGTGGACGGAGGGCCCGAGCGGCTCCACCCCGGTCTCGCCCTGCGCCTCCGCCTCCCGCGCCAGGTCGTCGGCGAGGGCGTCGGCCGCCCGCCGGCGGGCCAGCCGGGTCAGGGCGCGGTTGCGGGCGATGGTGAGCAGCCAGGGGCCGAACCGCGCCGGGTCCTCGAGCCGGGCCAGGCTCCGGAAGGCGCGGACGAAGGCGTCCTGGACCACGTCCTCGACCTCGTCCGGATCGAGGGTCGCGAAGCCGCGCGCCACCCGGTGCACCGCGGGCCGGTGGCGGTCGTAGAGCATCCGGTAGGCGACGCGCTCGCCGCGGAGCGCGGCCGTCACCAGCGACGCCTCCTCGGACCCGGGGACGGGGGCGGCCCGCCCGGCGTTTTGCGAAGGATCGGCCACGCGCGCGAAAAGGGTACTACGGACCCGGGGAAGCGTCCCGGCCGGCCCGGGGCGCGGCCGGGCGTTACGATGGGTGCGACCGGCGGGGCGCGGCCCGCGAAGGGCGCCGACCCGGCGGTGGATCCGCGGAGGAAGGCCTGGTAGACACCGCGCCCGTGTCCGCCCTCCCCCCGCGTCGGCACGGCGTCCGCCTCGCGGCCATCGCCACCGCGATCCACCTCGGGTGCGACGCGCTCGCGAGCCGGCTGCCCTGGACCACCCCGCCCTACCTGCTGCTCGACCACGCGGGAGATCTGTTCCGGTCGATGCTCGAGCTCGACCGGACGGCGGTGCTCGGCTCGGTGGCGTTCGGCGCCTCGGCGGTGAACGGCGTCATCGCCGCGCTCCTCGCCACCGCCCTCGCCGAGGCGCGCCGGCGGCGCCGGCTCCTCGCCGCGGCGCTCTTCGGCCTCTGGGTCTTCTCCGGCGGGCTGATGACGCTCGCCTACCTGTCGCCCCCCTGGGGCGTCGCGCTCGGCAGCCTGGCCGCCGGGCTCCCGCGCTCGCTCCTGGTGGCGTGGGCGCTCGACGGGGCGCTGGGCGCTCCGGTCCCCGCGGAGGGTCAGGGCAGCTGAACCACGAGAGGTCCGGCCTACCGGGCCCGCAGCAGCGGCCGCAGCGCGCGCTCGGTGGTGCCGGCAGCCTCCCTCGCCCGGGCGGCCGCCGCCTGGGCGAGGGCGGGGCGCCCGGTACGGGCGTAGAACCCGGAGAGCCGCTCCCAGCCGCCGGGGCGCTGTGGCGCCGCCTCCGCCAGCGCCTTCCAGCGCTGCTCCGCCTCGTCGAGGAAGCCGGCCGCCTCGTACCGCCGCGCCAGCCGCTCGCCGATGACCGGATCGCCGGGCCGCTCCCGGTCGGCCCGCTCCAGCTCCGAGAGCGCCCAGGCCCCCTGCCCCATCCGCTCGAGCACCAGCGCCCGCCGGAGGCGGACGTCCGGATCGCCCGCCAGCGCCAGGGCCCGCCGGTAACCCTCGGCCGCCGCCACGTCGTCGCCGCGGAGCTCGGCCAGCTCGGCGCCGAGGAGGAGCCAGCGGCGGCTCGCGTCGCGCGCGGCGACCGCGTCGAGGAGCGCCCCCGCCCGATCGAGCGAGCGCCCGTCGGCGAGGATGACCTCCGCCAGCTCGAGGCGGACCTCGTCGGTCGGCCAGGCGGCGAGGGCTCCCTCGAGCCGGGAGCGCGCCCCGTCGAGATCGCCCGCGGCGCGGAGCCGGCGCGCCTCGGCGAGCAGGACGTCGGGCGGCGGCGCGGGCGGGGCGGCGACGGCCACGGCGACCGGGGGCGCGGCGGGCGGAGGGGGCGCGGGGCGGCCGGAGGCGCAGGCGGCCATGAGGGCCGCGGCCAGGGCGAGGGGCGGGAGGGCGGCGCGGCTCCGGGGCACGCCGCATCTTAACTCCTGGCCGCCCCCGCCGATTCCCCCGCGCGCGCCGTCGCCCCGGGAACCGCTGGCACCCCGCCGGCGATCGTGCTCTCCTCGGCCCCGTGAACCCGTCACCCTCCGGCAAGGCGAAGGTCTGGCTCCTGGCGGTCCTGGCGGTGCTCGCCGCCGGGGTCGCCGGCTACACCTGGCTCACGCTGCACTGGGACTACTCCGAGGGGGAGCGCGTCGGCTGGGTCCAGAAGCTCTCCCGCAAGGGCTGGCTCTGCAAGACCTGGGAGGGCGAGCTCGCCATGGTCACCATGCCGGGCGCCATCCCGGAGAAGTTCTTCTTCTCCGTCCGCTCGGACGAGGTCGCCGCGCAGATCAACAAGACCATGGGGAAGCGGGTCAGCCTGCGGTACGCGCAGCACGTCGGCGTGCCCACGAGCTGCTTCGGCGAGACCGAGTACTTCATCGCCGAGGTGAAGGTCGTCGAGTAGGCCGGCCCGCTCCTTAACCCACGGCGCGTCCGCGGGTCCGTCCAGGAGGGACGCGCGCGGCGTCCCGGGCGGCGGCGAGCGCTCGGGGCCGCGCCCGAGGGAGGGAGCTCCATGAAGGCTGCTCGAGGGACGGGTGTGTCGCGACCGCGCACGCCACGGGGGATCGGCGTCGCGCTCTGGCTGGCGCTCGTCGCCGGGACCGGCTGCGCCACGGGCCACCGCTACGCCCTGCCGATGACCGCGGCGGAGCTGGCCGGGCAGGCCGACGGCGAGGCCCTGGCCGCCTACCTGAGCCAGCCCGACGCGAGCGCCGGCGTCTGCGACCTCGCCTCGCCCGGGCCGCACCTCGCCGCCGTCGACGAGGGGGTGCGCAAGGCGCTCGCCAGCGGCGTCCGCGAGGGGCGGATCCCGCCCCCGCTCTGGGGCCATTGCCTGGCGGCGCTCCTCGAGAGCGCGGGCGGGGACTCGGCCACCGAGCTCCTCGGCGACGTCCTCCAGCTCGGCGTCGACATGGTCGAGGACCGCGACCTCGAGTACGACGCGGCCGCCCAGGCCCGGCTGGACGCGGCGGTGCGGGTCTACGCCGAGCGCGCCCCGGGCCTCGCCGCGCCGCAGGGGCTGGCGAGCGACGTGGCGAGCTCGCTCCAGCGCGACCTGGACGGGAAGCGGCTCGGGCCGGTGGGCCAGCGGGGCGCGGCGGACCTCCGCGCGCTCCTCGAGCTGGAGCAGGGGCGCTGGCAGGGGCGACCCCTCGACGGGCCTGCGCTCGACGGGCTCCTCCAGGCGCACGACGAGCGCACCCTCGGCTGGGCGGCGGCGCGGCTCCCCGACCCGGCCCTCCGCGCCGAGGCCCGGCGCCGGATCGTCCGCCTGCACGTCCAGGCCTCGCCCTTCCCCGAGGTGCGGGGCGAGGCGGAGGCGGCCGAGGAGGCGGTGATGCGGTCCGGCGCCAACCCGGTGGCGCTCGACCAGCACCCCCCGGTGCGCGGGTTCCTCGACCCCGGCCTCGGGGCGGCGCGCGCCGTCCTGGTGGAGCAGCGCCTCCCCGAGCAGTCGGCGCGGCTGCTCGGCTACGCGGGCGGGCGGCCCTCGCCCGGCGTCCTGCCCGAGCTCCCCCTCCGCGGCGGCCTGCAGGTGGCCGTCGAGGGGGTCTCCGCCCCCATCACCGTCTGCGCCCCGGCGGCGGACCTCGACCCCTCGCCCTGCCTCGCCCCGGGCGACGTCCGGATCGATCCCTCGGCGGGCGCCGTCGACGCGGGCGGCGTCCTCCACCTCGCCGACGTCCTCGACGAGGCCGCCGCGGTGCGCCTGGCGCGCCCGGGCCGGCTGACCGTGCCCTTCACCGTCGGCGGGCGGCAGGTCGCCGAGCTCTCCTGGCCGCTCGCCTTCCAGCTCCCGCCCGACCTGGTGCTGGCCGGCGCCGCCGGGGGCGGACCGGGCCCCGACCTCGAGGTCCGGGTCGACGCCAGCCTCCCCGCGCGCCTGCTCTACGCGGTGAGCGACGGCCCGCGGACGCTCCAGGCGGTGGTGGAGCGGGCGGACGCCCCCTCCTTCCACGTGGTGAGCCGCGGCGGGGCGGGCGACGCCGGCGCGGACGGCTCGCCCGGCGCGGACGGCGCGAGCGGGGCGGACGGGACGAGCGCCTCCTGCCCGGGCTCCTCCGGCTCCGATGGCTCCCGCGGCGGCGACGGCTCGCGCGGCGGCGACGGAGGGCCGGGCGGCCCGGGCGGCGCGGGCGGGAACGTTCGGGTGGTGGTCTCGGGCGCGGCCGCCGAGGCCCGGGAGCCCCTCCTCGCGCTGCTCGCGGCGACGGTGCGGAGCGAGGGCGGGCGGGGCGGCCCCGGCGGATCGGGGGGCCAGGGCGGGCGGGGCGGGAGCGGCGGTCGCGGCGGCGCGGGGGCGACCTGCACCGACGCGAACGGAAACAGCACCAGCCTCTCCGGCGGCATGGACGGGCTGAGCGGGAGCGACGGGCTCTCCGGCCTCGACGGCCCCGCCGGCCGGCCGGGGGCCGCCGGCCACGTGACCCTCGGCCTCGCGCCGGGAGGGTGAGACGCGCGCGGGGCCCGCGGCCGAGGCGGCAGGGAGCATGCGTCGGGCGGAGGAAGCGGACGGCGCGCCCGGGCGCGATGACGACCCTCGACCGCCGGGGAGGGAGCGGTTACGTTGTGGGGAACCGGAGGGATCTCATGCGCACGTCGCGGTGGTTCGCCCTGCTGAGCTGCTCGATGCTGGCCTCCTGCGCGAGCCACCGTGCCGGGGAGCGACCGCTCGCGGACCTCGCGGCGGGCAGGATGGTCCGGGTGTCCGGGGGCACCTTCCGGATGGGAGCGGGGAGCGGGCCGGCCGGGAACATCGCCGACTTCAACTCCGTGGGCCCGTTCCTCCTGGACGTCACCGAGGTGACCGTCTCCGCCTACGGAGCGTGCGTGAAGGCGGGGGGGTGCCCGCCCGCGCCCACCACGGTGCGGTGGGAGTGGATCCGGGACAAGGACCGCGCGCGCTGGTCACCGCTCTGCAACGCCAACCTGTCGGACCGCGGCGACCACCCGATCAACTGCGTGGACTGGACCCAGGCGGTCGCCTACTGCGCCTGGGCGGGCAAGCGGCTCCCCACCGAGCAGGAGTGGGAGTGGGCGGCGCGCAACGGGAGCGAGGGGACTGGCTTCCCCTGGGGAGACGACCCTCCGCTGGCCCGCGCCTGCTGGAACGGGGAAGGGAACGACGCCGGCCGGGGGAGCCGGCAGGGCACCTGCCCGGTGGGCAGCCACCCGGCGGGCGACTCGCGCGCGGGGGTGAAGGATCTCTCCGGCAACGTCGCGGAGTGGACCTCCTCGGAGGACGTGGTGGGCGCCGACGGCCGCGGCCGCGGAGGCACGCCCGTCAAGGTCGCCCGCGGCGGCGGGTGGTCGGACACGGAGCAGCCGAAGATCTCCGCCCTGGCCCGCCTCCTCGACCTCCCCTCGAGACGCGACGCGCAGCTCGGCTTCCGCTGCGCCAGCGATCCCTGACGCCCACCTGGTGGCCGGAGGGGCCTCGCCGAGGCTCCCGGGGCCGGGCGGCGCCAGCGGCGGGCTGGCGTCCGGCTCCCGGACCGGGTATCGACTGCCCCGACGATGCGCGCCGAAGACACGCTCCGGGAGCTGGGCTGGCCCCAGATCCTCGCCGCCCTGGCCGACCGCTGCCGACTCCCGGCGGGCCGCGCCGCGGCCGGCGGCCTCCCCTTCCTCCCCGACGCCGCGGCGGTGCGCGAGGCCCTCCTCGCCGTGGGCGAGGCCCGGACCCTCTCCGAGGCCGGCCTCGCCCTGCCCCTCGGCGGCGTGGGGGACGTCGCCGGGCACCTCGAGCGGGCCGCCAAGGGCGGCGTGCTCGAGCCGCTCGCCCTGCGGGAGTGCGCCGCGCTCGCCCGCGCCGCCGCCCGCACCCGGGCCACCCTCGAGCCGCGCGCCGCCGAGCTCCCCCGCCTGTGGGCGCTGGCCGAGGGGCTCCCCGGCGACGCCCGGCTCGCCGACCGGATCGAGCGGGCGATCGAGCCGTCCGGGGCGATCTCCGATCGTGCCAGCCCCGCGCTGGCGGCCGCCCGCGAGCGAGGGCGTGGCCTCCACCGGGCGCTCAAGGCCCAGGTCGAGGCCCTCCTCGGCGACGCGGACATGCAGCGCCACCTCCGCGACCGCTACTTCACCATCCGGAACGAGCGCTACGTCCTCCCGATCCTGGCCGGCTCCCGGGGGGCGGTCCCCGGGATCGTCCACAACGCCTCGCAGTCGGGGCAGACCCTCTTCGTCGAGCCCGAGGCGATGGTGGAGCTCGGGAACGAGCTGGCCATCGCCAGCGCCATGGCGGCGGAGGAGGAGCAGCGGATCCTCCGCGAGCTCTCCGAGGCGCTCTCGGAGGGCTCCGGCGCGCTCGCCCGCGACCTGGCGAGCCTGGCCCGGCTCGATCTGCTCGAGGCCGAGGCCCGGCTGGCCTCGGACCTCGACGCCCACCCGCCCGCGGTCGGCCCGGCGGCGGAGGGGTTCGAGCTCCTCTCCCTCCGCCATCCGCTCCTCGTCCTCCAGGGGAAGAAGGTGGTGGCGAGCCACGTCCGCCTGGAGCCGCCCCGCCAGGCGCTGATCGTCTCCGGCCCGAACGGCGGCGGGAAGACCGTGGCCATCACCGGCGTCGGCCTCTCCGCGCTCATGCTCCGCGCCGGGCTGCCCGTGTCCGCCGCCGAGGGATCGCGCCTCCCCTTCTTCCTCGAGGTGACCGCGGCCGTCGACGAGCGGGGCGACCTGGCCAAGGACCTCTCCACCTTCACCGCCCACCTCGCGGCGGTGAAGGACATGCTGGCCGGGGCGGTGCCCGGGTCGCTCGTGCTGGTGGACGAGATCGCCGCCGACACCGACCCGCGCGAGGGCGCGGCCCTGGCGACCGCGATCCTGGAGGCCCTGGTGGAGCGCGGGGCGAGCGTGCTGGTCACCACCCACCTCGACGAGCTCAAGGCGATCGCCCTGGTGGACCCCCGGTTCGGGAACGCCCGGGTGGGCTTCGACGCCGAGCGGCTCCAGCCCACCTACCAGCTCCACCTCGGGGCCCCCGGCTCCTCCTCGGCGATCGAGGTGGCGGCCCGGGTCGGCCTCCCGCCGGCGGTGGTGGAGCGGGCCCGCGCCGCCCGGACCGGCCAGGGCGGGGCGCTGGGGGAGGCGCTGCGCGCCCTCGACGCCGAGCGCGCCCGCCTCCAGCAGGAGCGGAGCGTGGCCGAGGAGGCCGGCGAGCGCGCCCGGCGCGCCGAGGAGCGGGCCCGGGCGATGGAGGAGGCGGCCCGGCGGGCGGAGCGGGAGGCGGCGGCGCGCATGGGGGCGGCCCTGGCCGAGGACCTCGAGGCGGCGCGGGCCGAGGTGGCCTCGGTCCTGGCCGAGCTCCAGGCCGCCCCGAGCCCGCGGAAGGCCGCCGAGGCGAAGGCCCGGCTCGACGCCTGGCACGCCACCGTCGCCGGGGCCGCCCAGGGCGCGCAGGCGCGGGCCGAGGCGGGGCCGGAGGCGCTCCCCGGCGGGGAGGTGAAGCCCGGGGTGCGGGTGCGGATCGCCTCGCTCGGGCAGGAGGGCGAGGTGGTGGAGGTGGAGCGCGGCGAGGCGCTGGTGCGGGCCGGGCCGCTCAAGATCCGCCGGCCGCTCTCCGACCTCGTGCCGCTCCAGGGCAAGGCCCGCGGCGCCGCGCTGGGGAAGACCCGGAGCGAGAAGCTGGCGGCCGCGTCGGCCGCGAGCGCCGCCCCGGCGTCCTCCGCCGAGCGGAGGCTCGACGTGCGCGGCCTGCGGGTCGAGGAGCTCCTCCGCGAGGTCGACCGGTTCCTCGACCAGCTGTACGCGGACGGTGAACCCGATTGCCTCATCCTGCACGGCCACGGGACTGGGGCGCTGAAGCAGGCGCTCCGGGATCACCTCTCGGCGTCGCCCTACGTGGGCGCCTTCCGGCCTGGCGAGCGCCAGGAGGGCGGCGACGCGGTCACGGTGGTGGTCCTGCGTCGCTAGCCAGGGAAAAGAAGCTTCTCAGGCATGGCGCGCTCGGTCGGTGACGATTCATCCCCCGGCGGGGTAGACTCGACGCGAAAAAGTAACCAGTTCGCCCAAATTGTCGCAGCTTGTTAAAACCCTTACGGGACGCGTAGATACCCCTGCAGGGCGCAAAGTTTGCCGCATCGTGACAACAAAAGCTGCGCCGCCAGGCCCGGTTGCTGTGGTAGACACATTCACCCGTCCGGACGCCGTGTGTAGGTCCCGGACACCCCGCGCTCCGTTCTTTTCTGGAGGAAACTGCATGCTGGCTCTGAAGAAGTCGTTTGCGGCGGCCATCGCGCTCGCCCTGCCGTTCGCGGCGATGGCCCAGGCTCCCGCCGAGGCGAAGCCCGCCGAGGCGAAGCCGCTCGTGACGATCTACGGCACCCTCAACGTCAACTTCCAGTACAGCGAGGCGGTCGGCGCCACCGCGGCAGCCTCCGACGTCAAGGGCCGCTACGGCGTGTCCGTCGACTCCTCGAACATCGGCGTCCGCGGTGCCTACGACGTGAACGAGTACGTCGGCGCCGTCTACCAGTGCGAGACGTCGGCCGTGGTCGACGGCATCACCCCCTCCGGCATCTGCAACCGGAACAGCCGCCTCGGCATCTCGGGCGTCTGGGGGACCCTGTTCTTCGGGAACTGGGACACGCCCTTCAAGGCCGCCGCCTACGGCACCAAGGCGGACGACCCGTTCCTCAACACGGACGTGTTCGGCTTCAACGGGCTCATGTCCAGCCCTGGCTTCAACTACCGGAGCGGCGCCTACTCGACGGCCTCCAACACGGCCACCACCGGGTTCGACATCCGCGCCCAGAACAGCGTGGCGTACCACTCCCCCAAGTTCAACGGGCTCTCCGCCAAGCTCCAGTACTCGGCCGACGAGTTCAAGAACGCTCGCGGGAACCAGGACCCGGCCCTCTACGGCGCCGTGGTCAACTGGGACTACGGCCCGATCTCGGTCCTCGCCGCGGCCGAGTACCACCAGGACGGCTGGGGGCTCTTCGGGATGAACGGCGCCGCCGGCACCTTCGGGTCGACGGCCGCCAACACCCAGGGCTCCGCCGCCGCCCCGGTCTCCGCGAAGGACATCGCCTGGCGCGTCGGCGCCGGGTACGAGCTCGCCTGGCCGGCCGGCGCGACCACGCTCGGCGTCCTCTTCGAGGAGCTCGACTACCAGTCGACGCACCAGCCCGTGGGCGCCCTCAAGGAGTACAAGCGCGACGCCTACCAGGTCTCGCTCAAGCACCGCTACGGTGACCATGAGTTCCGCGCCCGCTGGAACATGGCGGACAAGGGCACCGTCACGCTGGAGGGCGGCGGCGGGAACACCGCCGACTACGGCGCCTCCGAGCTGGCGCTCGGCTACGCCTACTACTTCGCCAAGAGCTTCCAGGGCTACCTGTCCTGGGCGCAGATCACCAACGCCAAGAACGCGCAGTACACCTTCCCGATCGGCGGCGCGTCGGCCGTCGCGGGCGCGACGCCGAAGGGCGCCGACCCGATGGCGCTCGGCCTCGGCCTCCGCTACGCCTTCTAGGCCGTAGCGACGCTGAGAGCGTTCTCAGCGAAGGGCGCCCGTGCCGGCTTTCCTGGCCGCGCGGGCGCCCTTCGTGTATTCACGTCCGGACGCGTACCTTCGGGGCAGGAGGGGAACGGATGACCGTCTTCCTGCAGTCGGTGCTGAGCGGGATCCTGGTGGGCGGCGTCTACGCGCTCATCGGGATCGGGCTCACCATCATCTTCGGCGTGATGCGGGTCATCAACTTCGCCCACGGCGACCTGCTCATGCTCGGGATGTACGCGACCTGGCTGCTCTTCGCGCACCTGGGGATCGACCCCTTCCTCTCGGTGGTGATCGTCGCCCCGCTCCTCTTCCTCTGGGGCGCCTTCCTCCAGAAGGTGTTCGTGAACCGGGTCCTGGACGCGCTCCCCCAGAACCAGATCCTGCTCACCATCGGGCTCGGCCTGGTGATGTCCAACTCGGTGATGCTGGCCTTCACCTCGAACTACCAGATCCTCACCACCAGCTACTCCTCGGCCAGCTACCACCTGGGCGGCCTCTCGATCTCCGAGCCGCTCCTCTACTCCTTCCTCATCACCGCCGCGATCACCGCCGCCCTCTACTGGTTCCTGCTCCGCACCGACACCGGCCAGGCGATCCGGGCCACCGCCCAGGACCGGGAGGCCGCCCAGCTCATGGGGATCAACGTGCGCCGCATGTCGGTGGTCGCCTTCGGCCTCGGCTCGGCCCTGGCGGGCACGGCCGGCGCCCTCATCTCCCCGACCTACTACATCTTCCCCCAGGTGGGCGGCGCCTTCACCCTCAAGGCCTTCGTCATCGTGGTGCTCGGCGGGATGGGGTCGATCGTGGGCGCCACCCTGGGCGGCGTGATCATCGGGGTGACCGAGTCGCTGGCCGCGGTCTACGTCGCCTCGGGGCTCAAGGAGCTGGTGGTCTTCGCCCTCTTCCTCGCCCTCCTCCTCTTCAAGCCCTCCGGCCTGCTCGGCAAGTCGCGGGCCTGACGCCCGGAGCTCGAGCCATGGATCGGCCCCCTCGCCGCCTCCCCGCCCCGCGCGGCTCCGCCCTGGTGGGGACCCTCCTCTTCCTCGCCGCCGTGGCCGCCCTGGCGATCTTCCCGCAGTACGTCCGGAAGCCGTACGTCCTGCACATGGGCGTGATCCTGTTCCTGGCGGTGATCCAGGGGCAGGCCTGGAACGTGGTGGGGGGCTACGCCGGGCAGTACTCGGTCGGCCACGCCGCCTACTTCGGGGTGGGCGCCTACGCCACGATGATGCTGCTCGAGCTGGCGCACGTGGCCCCGTGGTGGGGGATCTGGGCGGCGATGGCCGTCGCGGTCCTGCTCTCGGTGGTGATCGGCAGCATCACCTTCCGGCTGCGCGGCCCCTACTTCGTGCTCGCCTCGATCTCGGTGGCGGAGATCATCCGGCTGGCCGCCCTCTACTTCAAGGGCTTCACCCGCGGCGCCGAGGGGTTCCTCCTCGCCGAGATCCCGCCCCTCCACGTCCTGGGGCACGAGATCGAGTTCGTGGGGAAGCGGCCGTTCTGGTACGCCGGGCTCGGGATGTCGGTGCTCGCCATCGGCGCCAACTGGGCGGTGCAGCACTCCAAGCTCGGCTACTGCCTGCAGGCGATCCGGGAGGACCAGGACGCCGCCCACTCGCTCGGGATCCCCCTCTCCTTCTACAAGAACGTGGCCCTGGCGATCTCCGCCGCCTTCACGGCGATGGCCGGCGGGCTCTACGCCATGTTCGTCAAGTTCATCGACCCCAACGTGGCCTTCGGGATCGACGTCTCGGTCCAGATCGTCCTCATCTGCATCGTGGGCGGGATCGGGACCATCCTCGGGCCGGTGATCGGGGCGATGGTGCTGGTGCCGCTCTCCGAGATCCTGCGCAACCCGCGCGGCCTGGTGCAGGTCGGCATCCTCCCCCCCGAGTCGCGGCTGGTGGACTTCGTCGAGGCCCACCTCTCCAACGCCCACCTGCTCGTCTACGGGATCCTGGTGGTGGTGGTGATCCTCTTCGCGCCGGAGGGCGTCCTCGGCGTCCTGCGGCGCTCGGCCGAGCGGCTGCGCCGGCGGGCGGCCCGGCGGGCGGTGGCCGCCGCTCCCCCCAGCGCCTGAGCGGAGGTGCCATGGCGACCATCCTCGACATCCGGCACGTCTCCAAGTTCTTCGGCGGGCTCGCCGCCAACTCGGACGTCTCCTTCTCCATGGAGCAGGGGATGATCATGGGCCTCATCGGCCCGAACGGCGCGGGCAAGACCACCCTCTTCAACTGCATCACCGGCTTCTACCCGCCCTCCCGGGGCGAGGTGCTCTTCAAGGGGGTCCGGCTCAACGGCCTGCAGCCGGACCAGGTCTGCAGGCTGGGCATGGTCCGCACCTGGCAGAAGGTCCGGCCCCTCGCCAAGATGACCGTCCTCGACAACGTGGTGGTGGGCGCGCTCGCCCGCACCGCCAGCCTGCGGGTGGCGCGCGGGGTGGCCATGGAGCAGCTCCGGGTGGTGCGCCTCGACGACCGGGCGGGCGCCCTCGCCGGCGGGCTCCCCATCGGCCAGCGCAAGAAGCTGGAGGTGGCGCGGGTCCTCGCCACCCGCCCCGAGCTCGTCCTGCTCGACGAGGTGATGGGCGGCCTCAACCCGGCCGAGTCGGAGGAGATCATCCAGCTCATCCTGGAGCTGAAGCGGCGCGGGCTCACCCAGATGGTGATCGAGCACGACATGAAGGCGATCATGCGGATCTCCGACCGGATCGTGGTGCTCAACTCCGGGGAGAAGCTGGCCGAGGGGCACCCGCAGGAGATCGTGAGCAACAAGGACGTGGTGGCCGCCTACCTGGGCGAGGAGGTGGCCTGATGCTCCGCGTCGAGGGGCTCCGGTTCGCCTACGGCGACCTCCAGGTGCTCTGGGGCGTGGACCTCGAGGTCCGGCAGGGCGAGATCGTCACGGTGCTCGGGGCGAACGGCGCCGGGAAGTCCACCATCCTGAAGAACGTCTCCCGCCTGCTCCGCCCCTCGGCCGGGACCCTCGCCTTCCAGGGCGTGGACCTGCTCCGGCTCCCGTCCCACGAGGTGGTGGCGCTCGGGATCGTGCAGGTCCCGGAGGGCCGGCGGATCTTCCCGGAGATGACGGTCCTGGAGAACCTCCGGATGGGCTCGTTCCCCAGGGCGACCCGCAAGGACCGGGAGCGCAACCTGGAGCGGGCCTTCTCGCTCTTCCCGCGGCTGGCGGAGCGCCGCCGCCAGCTTGGCGGGACGATGTCCGGGGGCGAGCAGCAGATGCTCGCCATCGCCCGGGGGCTGATGGCCAACCCGCGGCTCCTCCTGCTCGACGAGCCGTCGCTCGGCCTCTCCCCGCTCCTGGTGAAGAGCATCTTCGAGATCATCCGGGAGATCAACCGGCAGGGGACCACCATCCTGCTGGTGGAGCAGAACGTCTACCAGTCGTTGCGGATCTCCACCCGGGCCTACGTCCTCGAGACCGGGAGGGTGGTACTCTCCGGCACGGGCGCGGAGCTGCTCGAGGACGCCCACGTCAAGAAGGCCTTCCTGGGGATGTGAACCATGGCCAACGCGAAGCTCACGGTCGGCGACTGGATGACCCGGAACCCCATCACCATCGACGAGGACGCCTCGGTGATCGAGGCGATCCACCTCCTCAAGGAGAAGAACATCCGGCGCCTGCCGGTGATGCGGCAGGGGCGCCTGGCCGGGCTGGTCACCGAGAAGATGCTCTTCGGCTACATGCCCGCCAAGGCCACCACCCTCGACCAGTGGGAGCTCCACTACCTGCTCTCCAAGACCCCGGTGAAGTCGGCCATGAACCCGACCCCACACGCGGTCCGGGCCGAGACTCCCATCTCCGAGGCGGCCCGGCTCCTCCACGACCGGAAGCTCAACGGCGTGATCGTGGTGAACGAGAAGGGCGACCTGATCGGCCTGCTCACCACCACCAACGCCCTCGAGGCCCTGATCCACTTCTCCGGCGCCGCCGGGAAGTAGGAGCGGCGGCGACGGCACCGACCGCCCGGCGAGGACTGACGGCAGGGGCCCATTCACCCCGGCCGACGGAACCGCTACCAGAACGGTTTCGGGACGGCTCGTTGGCCGTTTGCCGCTCTACGCCCTGAGGAAGAACTTCGCCGCCGCGGCCAGCCCGATCGCCACCGCGAAGGCCCTCATCCCCGCGGGCGGGAGCCGCTGCGCCACCAGCGCCCCGAGCCAGCCGCCCACCCAGGACGCCACCGCCATCAGGGCGGCGATCCGGAGGTCCACCTTCCCGCTGAAGGCGAAGAGGAAGCAGGCCACGCCGTTGGTGAGGAGGGCGAGCAGCACCTTGAGGGCGTTGGCGTGCTGCATGCTGGAGGGGATGAAGATCCCCATCGCCGCCAGCATCAGGATCCCGATCCCGGCCCCGAAGTAGCCTCCGTAGACCGAGATCAGGAGCTGGATGGTCCAGAGGGCCGCCGGGTGGTTCCCCGCGGGGTGACCGGCCACCGCCTTCTTGATCCATCCCTGGAGGGCGAGGATCGCGCAGGAGAAGAGGATCAGCCAGGGGACGATCGCGGCGAACGAGGACTCCGGCAGGGTGAGGAGCAGGACCGACCCGATCGCCCCGCCGATCACCGCCGGCACCCCGAGCACCACCGCCCGCCGCTTCTCCTCCGCGATGTGGTCCCGGTAGGCCCAGACGGACGAGATCTGGCCGGGCCAGAGGGCCACGGTGCTGGTGGCGTTGGCCGCCACCGGCGAGACGCCGAAGGCGAGCAGCGACGGGAAGGTCACGAGCGTACCGCCGCCGGCGAGCGCGTTCATCGCGCCGGCCAGCGCCGCGGCGACGACCAGCGCGACCCACATCCACATAATCTTCATG
>DATKAL010000126.1:0-4001 GCA_035498135.1 Anaeromyxobacter sp. | reverse complement strand
ACCCATCTGCCGGGCCATCCTGGCGGCCGCGCCGGAGGTGGACGTCCTGGTCATCGACGACAGCTCCCCCGACGGCACCGGCGAGCTGGCCGATCGCCTGGCGGCGGCCGAGCCGCGGGTGAAGGTCCTGCACCGCGCCGGCAAGGAGGGGCTGGGCAAGGCCTACCTGGCCGGCTTCGCCTGGGCGCTGGCCCGCGGCTACGAGCTGGTGCTGGAGATGGACGCCGACTTCTCCCACGATCCGGCCCACCTCCCGGCCATGCTGGCGGCGGCCCGCGAGGCCGATCTGGTCCTGGGATCCCGGTACGTCCCCGGCGGCGGGACGGTGAACTGGGGGCTCCTCCGGCGGCTCCTCTCCCGCGGCGGCAGCCTCTACGCCCGCGTCCTCCTCGGCCTGCCGATCCGGGACCTCACCGGCGGCTTCAAGTGCTTCCACCGGCGGGTGCTGGAGGCCATCGGCCTCGACACCGTCGAGTGCACCGGCTACGCCTTCCAGATCGAGCTCACCTACCGGGCCCTGCGCCGCGGCTTCCGGGTGGTGGAGCTGCCCATCGTCTTCGCCGACCGGCGCGTGGGCCAGTCCAAGATGTCGCGCCGGATCGTCCTCGAGGCGCTCCGCAAGGTCTGGTCGATCCGCCGCTCCCCCTTCGCCCGCGCGGCGGCGCGCGCCGGCGCCCCGCCCCGCCCCGCGTAGCCCTTCCCCGCGCCCGCCACGCGCGGTAACCTCCCGGCTCTCTTGGCCGCCGAGCTCCTCAGCCTGTCGCTCGTCTCGCTGTCGGCGATCTTCTTCGTCGTCGATCCGCTCTCCGCGGTCCCCTTCTTCCTCGCCATGACCCGGGGCGACTCCCCGGAGAAGCGGCGCGAGACCGCCCTGCGCGCCTCGGTCACCGCGGGCGGCGTGCTCGCCACCTTCGCGCTCACCGGGGAGTGGATCTTCCGGCTCCTCGGGATCAGCCTGGGCGCGTTCAAGGTGGCGGGCGGGGTGGTCCTCCTCCTCCTCGCCCTGGACATGATCCGGACCCAGCCCTCCCGCACCCGCATCACGGAGAAGGAGCTCGAGGCGGGCGCGGACAAGGAGGACATCGCCATCGTCCCCCTCGCCATGCCCCTCCTGGCGGGCCCCGGATCGATCGCCACCGCCATCGTCCTGATGGCCGGCGCCCGCAACGCCCCCTGGTGGCACCGCCTGCCGGTGCTCGGGGCGATCGCGATCACCGCGGCGGCGAGCTTCCTCATCCTGGCGGGCGCCACCCGGACCGAGAAGGTCCTCGGCCGGACCGGCCTCTCCATCGTCGAGCGCGCCGCCGGCCTCCTGCTCGTGGCGATCTCCGTCCAGTTCATGATGGACGGCCTCTCCGAAGGCTTGCCGCGCTTCTGGCGCGGCCTCTAGAACCCGGTCCTCGAACCCCACGGAGGTGACCATGTCCCGCGCCAAGAACTTCAACGCCGGCCCGGCGGCCCTGCCCCTGCCCGCCCTGGAGCGCGCCCGCGAGGAGCTGCTCGACCTCGCCGGCAGCGGGATGTCGGTGATGGAGCACTCCCACCGGGGCAAGGAGTACGAGGCGGTCCACGACGAGGCCCTCTCCCTGCTCCGGGAGCTCCTCGGCGTCCCCGCCAGCCACGAGATCCTCTTCGTCCAGGGCGGGGCCTCCCAGCTCTTCGCCCAGATCCCCATGAACCTGGTGGAGAAGGGGCGGAGCGCGGACTACGTGGTCACCGGGGCCTGGGGCGAGAAGGCGCTCTCCGAGGCGAAGGCGGCGAGCGCCATGCTCGGCGGGGCGGTGCGGGTGGCGGGGACCACCGGGGTGGGCGAGGGCAAGGAGAAGGCCTACGTCCGGGCGGCCACCGCGGCGGACCTGAAGCTCGCCGCCGACGCCGCGTACCTGCACCTCACCTCCAACGAGACCATCCACGGCGTCCAGTTCGAGGTCGACCCGGCGCGCCCCTTCCCCGCCGCCGGCAAGGTGCCGCTGGTGGTGGACATGTCGTCGGACTTCCTCTGGAGGCCGATCGACGTCTCGCGCTTCGGCCTGATCTACGCCGGCGCGCAGAAGAACATCGGACCGTCGGGGGTGGTGGTGGTGATCGCCGCCAAGGATCTGATCGCCGCCGGGCGGAAGGACATCCCCAAGATCTTCCAGCTCCGGACCCCGGCCGAGAACAAGAGCCTCTACAACACCCCGCCCACCTTCGGCATCTACATGATCCGGAACGTGCTCGCCTGGCTGAAGGGGCTCGGCGGCCTGCCCGCCATCGAGCGGCGGAACCGCGACAAGGCGGGGAAGCTCTACGCCGCCATCGACGCCCACCCCGCCGTGTTCCGCTGCCCGGTGGAGCGCCAGAGCCGCTCGGTGATGAACGTCGTGTTCCGGCTCCCCTCCGAGGCCGACGAGGAGCGCTTCGTGAAGGAGGCCAAGGGGCGGGGGATGGTGGGGCTCAAGGGCCACCGGTCGGTGGGCGGGATCCGGGTCTCCACCTACAACGCGGTCGAGCCCGCCTGGGTGGACGAGCTCTGCGCCTTCATGCAGGAGTTCGCCCGACGGGGCTAGGACCGGGCCTCGCGGTGGGTGGGCCCGCGAGCCCGGGCGCGTGCCGGGACCGTCCCGATGCCCTTCGATCCACAGCTCGACGCCGTCGCCGAGCGCTTCGTCCAGTTCGTGCACCGCGAGACCGCGCTGCCGGTCATCGTCTGCGACGAGAAGGGGACCATCGTCCGGGCCACCGTCCGCGCCCGGATCGGCGCCCACCACCCGGGGGCGCTCCGCATCGTGCGCGGGGAGCTGCCGGAGTACCTGGTCACCGAGGAGATGGAGGCGGCCGATCCCCGCATGAAGCGGGGCTGCAACGCCCCCATCCGGGTGGGCGGCCAGGTCCTCGGGACCTTCGGCGTGGCCGGGCCCCTCGAGGTCTCGCGGCCGGTCGCCCACGTGGCCGCCGGGGTGCTGGCCGGATGGATGCGGGAGCTCGCCCAGCGGAGGGCCCTCCACGCCGCCGCCGAGGGGTTGGTGGCCACGGTCGCGCCCCTCGCCGAGCGGGTCGAGGAGGTGGCGCGCGAGTCGGCCGCCACCGAGGCGGAGATGGCTGCCGCCGCCGGGCGGGCGGGCGAGCGCGCCGGGCGGACCGACGAGGTCCTCCGGGCGGTGCAGGGGATCGCCGCCCAGAGCCGCACCCTGGCGATCAACGGCGGGGTGGAGGCCTCGCGCGCGGGCGACATGGGCCGGGCCTTCGCCGTGGTGGCCCGGGAGATGCTCGTCCTGGCTGAGGACGCGCGCGACAGCGCCGAGCAGATCCAGGCGTCGCTCGCGGCGGCCCGGGCCGGGCTGGCGGCCCACGCCGAGGCGCTGGCCGGGCTGACCCGCGCCGGGGGCGAGGAGCTCGAGGCGATGCGCGGGGCGACGCGGGCGGCGGCCGTCCTGCGCCAGGAGGTCGGCTCGCTGGCCGCCTCCTACGAGGCGGAGGAGGAGACCGCGCCCGCCGGGGAGGCGGCCGAGCTGGGCGACGCGTTCTGGGCCATGGCGGAGCGGCTCATGCGCCTCATCTCCGAGCAGAGCGGCCAGCCCTCGATCGTCTGCGACCAGCGGGGCACGATCGTGAAGGCGATCGACCGGGCGCGCGTCGGACAGCCGCACGCCGGCGCCCAGCGGATCCTCCGGGGCGAGGTGGACGAGGCCGCCGTGACCCCCGAGGAGGCGGCCCGGAACCCGGCGGTGCGCGAGGGGTGCAGCGTCCCCATCGTGGTGGGTGGCCGCCGGGTGGGCACCTACGGGGTCACCGGCCCCGTGGCCCTCACCCGGCCGCTCTCCCGCGTGGCGGCGCGCGTCCTCGCCACCCGGGTGCGGGAGCACCGGTCGAGGTCGGCGCTGGAGCTGGCCCTGGGCCGCTTCTCCGCGGAGCTGGAGGCGCTCTCGGAGCGGACCCGGACGGTCGCCGGCGAGGCGGCGCGCCGCTCCAGCGCGCTCCTCGGCGCCGCCGACGGCCTCCGCGAGAAGCTCGCCGTCACC
>DATKAL010000125.1:0-8202 GCA_035498135.1 Anaeromyxobacter sp. | reverse complement strand
GAGGGAGCGGACCTCCTCGGCGACGACGGCGAAGCCGCGGCCGGCCTCGCCGGCCCGGGCGGCCTCGACGGCGGCGTTGAGGGCGAGGAGGTTGGTCTGGAAGGCGATGTCGTTGATGTCCTTGATGATCTGGGAGGTGCTTTCGGCGGAGGCCTTGATCTTCCCCATCGCCCCCTGCATCTGCTCGACCGCCGCTGCTCCCTCGGTGGCCGCCGAGCGGGCGCCCTGGGAGAGGGTGTTGGCCTGCTGGGCGCTGTCGGAGGCCTGGCGGGTGAGGGAGAGGACCGACTCGAGGGAGGCGGAGGTCTCCTCCAGGGAAGAGGCCTGCTCGCTGGCGCCGCTCGCCACCGCCTGGCTCGAGGAGGCGATCTGGCTGGAGGCGGAGCTCACCTGGTCGACCGCCTCGGCGACCTGGGCGACGGCCCCGTGCAGCGCCTCGCCGGTGGCGTTGATCGACGCCTTCATGCGGGCGTGATCGCCCGGATAGTCCCCCTCCATGCGGACCCGCAGGTCGCGCCTTGCCAGCCGGTCGAGCACGGTGGCCGCTTCGGAGACCGGGGCGATGACCGCGTCCAGGGTGCGGTTCACGCCCTCCACGATCTTGCGGAAGTCGCCCCGGTGCCTGCCCGGATCGGCGCGCGTCGACAGCTTGCCCTCGATGGCCGCCTGGGCGAGCGCGTTGGCGTCGATCACCAGCGCGTTGACCGCGTCGATGCAGGCGTTCAGGTTGTCCCGGATGGCGTTGAAGTCGCCCCGGTACTCGGCGCTGATCCGCGCCGGGATGGCGCCCTTCGAGATGTCGTCCACGCACTTGGCCGCCACGCCGAGCGGGCCGATGACCGCGTCGAGGGTGGCGTTCACCCCCTCCACCACCTTGCGGAAGTCGCCCTGGTGCTTCGACGCGTCCACGCGGGTGGACAGCCTTCCCTCCACGCCCGCCTGCGCCAGCGCCCCGGTGTCGCGGATCAGGGCGTTGACCGCGGCGATGCAGCCGTTGAGGTTCTGCTTGATGGCCGCGAAGTCGCCGCGGTAGTCGGCGGTGATGGGGGGCGGGATGTTGCCTCGCGAGATGTCGTCGACGCACCGCGCGGCCGCGCCGAGCGGGCCGATGACCGCGTCCAGCGTGTCGTTCACGCCCTGGATGACCTTGCGGAAGTCTCCCTGGTGCCGGGCGGCGTCGGCGCGCGTGGCGAGCCGTCCCTCCACGCCGGCCGCCGCCAGCATCGCGGCGTCGGCGACCAGGGCGTTGACGGCGCCGATGCAGTTGTTGAGGCTGTCCTTGATGCGGTTGAAGTCGCCGCGGTAGCTCTGGGTCATCTTCGGCGGGACGTCGCCCCGCGAGATGCGGTCCAGCGACTCGGCGGCCACGCGGAAGGGCGTGACGAAGGCGTCCATCGTCGCGTTCATCCCCTCGACGATGGGGCGGAACTCCCAGTTGATCGCCGTGGGGTCGCCCCGGACCTCGAGCCGCCCCTCCTCCACCGCCTGGTGGAGGGTTCGCGACTGCTCCTGGAGCGCCGCCAGGGTCCTGCGGACGAGGCGCGCGAACAGCACGCCGGCCACCAGGACGGCCGCGGCGCCGAGGAGGAAGACCACCCCGAGCGACCACTCCACCTTGCCCACCGTGGCGGAGGCCTCGGCGTGGAGCGCGTCCCCCTCGCTCCGCACCCTGCTCGACAGCTCCTCCAGCAGGTCGAGGGCGGTCTGGGAGTCGCGCCGCTGGAGCTCGAACTGATCCACCACCCGGGACTGGATGGCGGCGGCCTCCGCGAACCGGTCGCCCGCCGCGGTGCGGGCGGCGACCTGCTCCACCAGCGCCTGGACGTCCTTCCGCCAGGACTCGAGCACCGGCTCGACCTTGCCCCACAGCGCCGCCGTCTCCGGGGACGCGCCCACCGCCTGGAAGGCCTTGGTGCGCTCCTCCACGTCGCGCAGCTCCGTCGCGAGGTGGGCCAGGTTCGCCTTGATCGCCTGGGCGTCGAGCGCCTCGTTCTGGATGGCGGCCGCGGAGCCGGTGGCCCGCCCGATGGCGGTCGCCAGGCCGCTGAGCGCCTGGAGGGACGGCAGCTTGGCGCTCCCGTAGCTGTTCACCAGGGAGGCGAGCGACGAGGTGGAGAGGAAGCCCGTTCCCGCGACGATCGCGAGCAGGACCAGCGCCACCCAGGTGGCCGCCTGCAGCTTCGCTCCGAGCGTCAGTCTCATCGGCGACCCCTTATCCAGCCGTGAATACTGACGTCCTGCAGGTTTCACACCAGGAGAACGGCTCGTCCGGCAACGTCCGGGACGATCTGCGTTGTCACCGCTTCGCCACGGAGCCGCCTTGGGTGGGGCCGGACCCGGGCTTCGACGGCGCGAGAACCCGTATCGGATGGTGCTAGGTCTGCGAGTGCACTCGGGTCTGGCGAGAGTCGCCCGCGGGGACACCATGCTCGGGCGTCACGTGACTCAGGGTCAAGACGCCCCCATGCGTTCCCCTGGGCCCGCCCGCGCGTGCCCCGCGCCCGGGGCCAGTGCCTTCGCAGCCTTGCCTCCGGAAGCACGCCGCAGGAGCGGCCTGGCGCGGGTCCTGCTTGCACCTCTCGATCCGTATCCGCAGTCCGCGTCGTGAACCGGAGTTGACTCGGAGCAAGAAGGACGCTCACCGACTCGTCCCGGCGGGATGCAGTCGAGACAGGAGGCCGCAAATGCCGAAGATCGCAGCGCTCGCTCTCGCCATCCTCGCCATCCCCCTGGCCGCTCGCGCCGAGGAGCGAGCGAGCACGCGGGACGCCGAGCTCATGGTCCACAAGGCGGTGGAGTTCTACAAGAAAGTCGGCCGGGAGAAGGCCCTGGCGGCCTTCAGCGACCCCAAGGGCGCGTTCACGTACCGTGACATCTACATCACGGCCTTCGACTTCGAGGGCAAGTGCCTGGCGCACGGCGCGAACGCCTCGCGCGTCGGGAAAAACTTCATTCACGAGACGGACGTCGACGGGAAGAACTGGCACGTCGAGCGGATCAAGATCGCCAAGGAGAAGGGAAAGGGCTGGGTCGAGTACAAGTTCCCCAACCCGGCGAAGGGCGGCGAGGTCGAGCAGAAGGTCGCGTACTTCGAGGCCATCGACGGCGTCATCCTGACCTGCGGCGCCTACCGGCCCTGACTCGGGTCAAGCGCCGTCACACTCTGCGTGCAGGGATTGCGCGGCCGTCGACGGCGACGTCGGCGGCCGACGCATTTCTCCCGTCACGTGGGGCGCGCCCGGTTGTCACCAACCGTACACACGTCCGTACGTCGGGGCGCACTTCCCCACGACCCGGATTGCGGGGCGACGTCGAAGCCTGGTATTTCGCTGAGAGCGCGAGACGCGGAGTGAGGGTCGGGTAAGGACGCGGTAGACGAGCGGGACCTGGTCGCAGGAGCGGGCGTCCGGAGAGGATCCGGCGCCGGCGAGGAGCAACGATGCAGCGCGCCCTCGTACGAGTCGATGCACCCGCGGTGATGCCCGCCCGCGAGATCGCGCCGCGCGCCCCGGAGCAGCCCGCGGTCCAGTCCATCCCGTCGGTCTGGTTCGACGGCGTGACCAAGCGGTTCGCGCTGGCGGGCCAGCGCGAGCGGGTCACGGCGCTGGAGGACGTCTCGTTCGACGTGGGGGGCGGGGAGATCGTCTGCCTGCTCGGGCCCTCCGGCTGCGGGAAATCCACGCTCCTCAAGCTGGTGGCCGGGCTCGAACGGCCGGACGCGGGGGCCGTGCACTCCCTGGGCGCCGAGGTCCGCGGGCCGGATCCGAGCCGCGGGATGGTCTTCCAGGACCACGCGCTCTTCCCCTGGCTGGACGTCGCGCGCAACGTCGCCTTCGGGCTGGAGATCGCCGGCCTCCCGCGCGCGGAGGTGAGCCGGCGCGTGGCCTGGTTCGTCCAGCTCACCGGCCTCTCCGGCTTCGAGCGCGCCTATCCCCACGAGCTCTCCGGGGGGATGAAGCAGCGGGTGGGGATCGCCCGGGCGCTGGCGATGGCCCCCTCCGTCCTGCTGATGGACGAGCCGTTCGGCTCCCTCGACGCCTTCACCCGCTTCGAGATGCAGGAGGAGCTGCAGGCGCTCTGGCGACGCTCGCCGTTCTCCATGCTGTTCGTCACCCACGACGTGGACGAGGCGGTCTACCTCGCCGACCGGATCGTGGTGATGACCCGGAGGCCTGGCCGGGTGAAGACGATCGTGCCGGTCCCCCTCGAGCGCCCTCGCCACCGGACCGGCCCGGAGTTCACGCTCATCCGGAACCTGGTCCTCGAGCAGTACGATCGCGCCCCCGCGATGCGAGACGGCGTGGCGGCCGCGTGAGCCCGGTCGGCGCCCCCCTCGACGGCACCCTGGGTGCGCTCGTGGAGCAGGCGGGGCTCCGGGCTCCGGGGCGCCCGTTCCTCGCCGTCCCCGGCGGCCGGATCTTCACGGTGGGCGAAGTGCGGGAGGCGGCGGCGCGGCTGGCGGACCACCTCTCCGGCGCCGGCCTCCGACCGGGCGACCGGGTGGGCATCGCGCTCCCCAACGGCCCGAACCTGGTGGTCGCGCTCCTCGCCGCCTGGTCCGCCGGGGCGGTGGCCGTCCCCCTGAACCCGCGGTCGAAGCCCGAGGAGCTGGCGCTGCCCCTCGGCCGGACCGCCCCCCGGCTCCTCCTGACCGACGCACGGCACGGGGGCGCGGTCCTCGACGAGGCCGTCGCGCGCGCCGCGGTGCCCGCTCCCCCGACGCCCGACGCCGCCGACCCGCTGGTCCTCGGCGTCCCGGATCGCCCGCCCGGCGTGGATCCCGCCCTCCCGGGCGACGCGGCCCTGATCCTCCACACCTCGGGAAGCACCGGCCAGCCCAAGGGCGTCGTCCTCACGCACCGCAACCTGCTGGCGAACGCTCGCCAGGTGGTGGCCGCCCACCGGCTGACGGCCGCCGACGTCGCCCTCTGCGTCCTGCCGCTCTTCCACATCAACGGGCTGGTGGTCACGCTCCTCGCGCCGCTCCTGTCCGGCGGGCGGATCGTGGTCCCGCCGCGCTTCGACGCCGGGCGGTTCTGGGACTGGGTGGGCGAGCACGGCGCGACCTGGTTCAGCGCCGTCCCCACCATCCTCTCCCGCCTGCTGTCGTCGCCGGCGCCCGCGCCGGAGGCGCTCGCCTCCCTGCGCTTCGCGCGCTCCGCCTCCGCGCCGCTCCCCGTCGCGGTGATGGAGGCCTTCGAGACGCGCTTCGGCGTGCCGGTGATCGAGTCCCTCGGCATGTCGGAGGCGGCCGGGCAGGTGACGACCAACCCCCTGCCGCCGGCGCGGCGGAAGCCGGGGTCGGTGGGGTGCGCCTTCGGCGGCCGGGTCCGCGTGGTCGACGAGGCGGGGCGCCCGGTCCCCGCCGGCGCCACCGGCGAGGTCACCGTCTCCGGCGAGAGCGTCTTCCCGGGCTACCTCGACCAGCCCGAGGCCGACCGGGAGGCGCTCCGCGACGGCTGGCTCTTCACCGGCGACCTCGGCCGCCTCGACGACGACGGGTACCTCTTCCTCACCGGGCGGCGGAAGGAGCTGATCAACCGGGCAGGCGAGAAGATCGCCCCGCGCGAGGTCGAGGAGGTGCTCCACCGCCACGGGGACATCGAGCTGGCCTGCGTCATCGGCGTCCCCGACCCGGTCTACGGCGAGGAGGTGGCGGCCTTCGTCTCCTTGCGGCCGGGGCGGCGGCTCGGGGCCGACGCGGTGACCGCCTTCTGCCGGGAGCGGCTCTCCGGCTTCAAGGCCCCGAAGCAGGTCTTCTTCGTCGAGGACTTCCCGCGCGGCCCGAACGGCAAGCTCCAGCGGCGCGGGCTGCTCGACGTCTACCAGCGGCTCCAGGCACGAGAAAGGAACCCGACGTGAGGTCCAAAGTCTTTCTCCTGCTCGCCGCCCTCGGCTGCGCCCTGACCGGCCCGTCCCCGGCCCGCGCCGCCCCGGCGAGGGTGCGCGTCGGCACCAACCGGGCGCTCGGCACCGTCACCCCCTACGTCGGCACGGGCAAGGGGTTCTTCGCAGCCCGCGGGATCGCCCTGGAGACGGTCGACTTCCAGGACGGCTCGACGCTGATGGAGGCCTTCGCCGCCGGCCAGATCGACATCGCCCTGGTGGGGATCTCGCCCAGCGCCATCTGGCAGGCCCGGGGCGTGCCGCTCAAGGTGGTCGCCGCGGCCAACGGCGGAGGGCACGTCCTCCTGACGCGCGCCGACTCCGGCCTCGCCAGCCTCGCCGATCTGCGCGGCCGCAAGGTCGCCACCCCGCGGCCGGGCACGGTGGTGGACACGCTCTTCCGGGCGCACGTCGCCCGCGAGCTGGCCGGGCTCGATCCGGAGAAGGACCTCACCATCATCCCCGGCCTGGCCCCGGCCGACATGCCGGCCGCGCTGCTGGTCTCCCGCGAGGTGGACGCGGCCATGACCTGGGAGCCCTTCGCCTCGCAGGCGGAGGCGCAGTTCAGGACCGCCCGCGTGCTCTTCGACGCCGCCGCCGAGTGGCGCAAGACGCACCCCGGCGGCGCGCTCTACCCGACCAACGTGGTGATCGCCCGCCAGGACTTCATCGACCGTCGCCCCGACGACCTGCGGGCGTTCCTCGCCGCCTACGACGAGACGGTCCGGTTCATGAACGACCGCCCCGAGGAGGCGAACGGGCTGATCGCCCGGGAGGTCAAGCTCGACGCCTCGACGGTGGCCGCGGCCCGGCGGCGCATCGACTACACCACCCGCGTGGACGTGGCCGCGGCGCTCCAGACGCTGCGCTGGTCGAAGGACCTCGGGTACCTGAAGGCCCTCCCGGCCGAGGCGGCCCTCTTCGACCTGCGGTACCTGCCGCCGGCGGGGGGGGCGAGATGAGGGCCGCCCTCCGCATCGCCCTGGGGACGGTGGCCCTGGCCGCCTTCGTCGGGCTCTGGCAGGTGGCCTCGGTCACCGGGCTGTTCGGGCGCGTGCCGGAGGAGTACGCGGCCCTGCTCCTCCCCAGGCCGGGGCTGGTCTGGTCCGCCCTGTGGGAGAGCGCCCTGAGCGGCTACCTCTGGGACCAGCTCTCGGTGAGCCTCCTCCGGGTGGCGATCGGCTTCGTCCTCTCCGTGCTGATCGGGGTCCCGCTGGGGCTCACGGTGGCGCTCTCCTCCACCGCCAACGCGCTCATCGATCCCTTCGTCCGCATCTTCTCGCCCATCCCGGGGGTGGCCTGGGTCCCGCTCGCCATCCTCTGGTTCGGCCTGGGGGACAAGGCGGCGATCTTCATCATCACCGTGGGCTCGGTCTTCCCCGTCCTGCTCAGCACCGCCCAGGGGGTGCGGGCGGTGGACCGCGGCCTGCTCGACGCCGCCGAGACGCTGGGCGCGCGGTTCCACCAGCTCCTCCGCCGGGTCGTCCTGCCCAGCGTGACGCCCTTCCTGGTGACCGGCTTCCGGCTCGGGCTCGGCTTCGCCTGGCGCGTGGTGATCGCGGCCGAGATGGTGGGGGTGCCGAAGGGCATCGGGTACATGCTGAACGTGGGCCGGAGCACCGGGCACACCGAGGTGACGCTCATGACCATCGCCATCCTGGGGACGATGATGATCCTCGCGGAGGAGCTCGTCTTCGCCCCCCTCGAGCGGCGGACCAGCCACTGGCGCCCGGCGGTGGCCCGATGAGGCGCACCTTCGACACGGGCAACGCCGCCATCACCGAGGCGGCCATCGCCGCGGGCTGCCGCGTCTTCGCCGGCTATCCCATCACCCCCGCCACCGAGATCGCGGAGAACATGTCGCGGCGGCTGCCCCAGGTGGGCGGCTACTACCTCCAGGCCGAGGACGAGTGCGCGGCGCTCCACGTCTGCAACGGCGCCTCGCTCGGCGGCCTCAAGGCGATGACCGCCACCTCGGGCCCCGGGTTCATCCTCTTCGCCGACCCGTTCGGCTGGGCGCTGTCGTCCGAGATCCCGGTGGTGATCGTGAACGCCCAGCGGGTGGGGCCGGTGAGCGGCATCACCGGCGCGCCCGGCCAGGGCGAGTTCTACCTCTCCCGCTACCTGACGCACGGCGGGAACTTCGAGACCATCGTGCTCGCCCCGAGCTCGGTCCAGGAGGCGTTCCGCCTGACGGTGAGGGCCTTCGCCCTCTCGGAGCGCTTCCGCACGCCGGTCATCGTGCTGGCCGACCAGATGGTCACGGACGGCTGGGAGGCGCTGGAGGTCCCCGAGACCCCGGAGGAGCTCGCGGGC
>DATKAL010000124.1:0-6866 GCA_035498135.1 Anaeromyxobacter sp. | reverse complement strand
CGCCCCGGGCCACCCCCGGCGGCGAGGGCGCCCGCTAGCCGCCCCAGCAGTTGGCCAGGCCGAACTTGGAGTCCTTCGACTCCACCCCGGACACGGGCCTGTCGGTGATGAGGGTCACCCCGGTGTCGACGTAGCCCGAGGCCTTCTTCCCGCTCTTCGCGTACTCCACCCCCGCCCGCACGCCCATGTCGGCCATCTTGAGCGGGTACTGCTGCGAGGTGGCGGCGAGGGTGCCGGCCTGGATGGCCTTCACCCCCGGGCAGCCGCCGTCCACCGAGACGATCAGGACGCCGGTGGCCTTCCCCGCCGCCTTGAGGGCCTGGTAGGCGCCGGCCGCGGCCGGCTCGTTGATGGTGTAGACCACGTTCAGGTCGGGCGCCTTCTGCAGGCAGTTCTCCATCGCCGTCTGGCCCTTGGCCCGGTCGCCGCGGGTGTCCGCGCTGCAGACGATGGCGGGGTCGCCCTCCTTGATCCCGAAGCCCTGCAGGAAGCCGTCGTGCCGGAGCTGGCCGACCGTGATCCCGGGGGCGAGGTCGAGGGTCGCGATCCGGGCCGGCTTGCCGGCCATCGCCGCCTTGGCGTACTGCCCGATGAGCACCCCCGCCTTGAAGTTGTCGGTGGCGAAGAGGGCGTCGGTGGCCGACTGGGGATCGGTGGGCGTGTCGAGGGCGATCACCATCACCCCCTTCTCCCGGGCCTTGGCGATGGCCGGGACGATCGCCTTGGTGTCGCTCGGGGTGATGAGGATGGTCTTGGCGCCGGCGGTGGTCATGTTCTCGATCGCCGTGACCTGGGTGGCGTTGTCGCCGTCGAACTTGCCGGCCGCGCTCATGACCTTCGCCCCGGTCGCGGCGGCGGCCTTCTCCGCGCCCTGCTTCATCTTGACGAAGAACGGGTTGGTGTCCGTCTTGGTGATGAGGCCGATGATCGGCTTGTCGGCGGCGGCCGCCGCGATCGCGGCGGCGAGGACGAGCAGGCCCAGCAGGACCCGGTTCAGCTTCGCCATGGAGCCCTCCTCGAGGCGTGGAGCCCGGTGCAGCGGGGGAACGTGCGGTCGGCGCCCCGCGCGGCCCCTCGTCACCTCGGCCGGGGGCTGCCCGGTGCGCTGGCCGGTGATGAATAAATCCTGCCGGTTTATTTATTCGTCCCACCAGGTAGACCTCACGGCCGACCCGGTCAACGGGCTCGCACGGGTACTCCCCACCGTGTCCCGGCGCTCCGCTGTTGGGGCCAGACGAGCCGGGGCTCGCCCCGCCGGGACCGCTCCCAGGCAGGCGGGCGCGTGCTAACCGTGCGGGCGATGCGCGCGGTGGTCATAGAGCACGACCCCCAGTGGCGCGGCCTGGTGCGGGAGGCCCTGGAGGAGGCGGGCTGGACCGTCGACGTGGCCGAGGACGGGATCGCCGCCCTGGGGCGGATCCGGCGCCACCGCCCCGATCTGGTGGTCCTCGACCTCCTCCTCCCCAAGCTGGCGGGTGGCGAGCTGCTCCGCCTGCTCCGCGCGTCGGAGACCGGCCGCCGGATCCCGGTGCTGGTCGCCACCGGCGTGAACGTCGCCCGCGAGGTGCGCGAGCTCGCCAGCGCGGTCCTGCGCAAGCCGTTCTCCGAGGGCGAGCTGCTCCGCGCGGCGGCCTCGCTCGAGCTCCAGGGTCACCAGCACGCCTGACGAGCCGGCCGCGGGGGTGGGCCGCGAGGCTCCGGGGGAGGGCCGTTCACCGGGCGTCTGCCGCAGCGCGTCGTGGCGCCGCGGCGGGAAACGGGCGCTGGCCCTCTTGCGCTGGGCGTGCCGGGTGTGACAACGGTGTGGACCTCCGAAGCCATCGAGTCGCCGCGAGGCTCACGGATCCGAGACCCGCGAACCGTCGGCGCGCCCGAGCGCGCCGCGCAGGCCCAGATCGTCCCCAGCGCCGGAGGCTCCGATTTGAACGTCCTCGTCCTCAACTGCGGCAGCTCCTCGGCGAAGTTTGCCGTGATCGAGCCCGCCACCGGCGCGGAGGCGATCTCCGGGCTGGCGCAGCGGCTCGGCTCGGCCCACGCCACGCTCGAGTGGCGGCTCGGGGGCGAGAAGCACGTCCGCGACCTGCACCACGCCGACCACGAGGGAGCGCTCCGGGCGGTGGTGGGCCTGCTCGAGGAGGCGGGGCTGACCCGGCAGCTCTCCGGGATCGGCCACCGGGTGGTGCACGGCGGCGCCCGCTTCTCCGGCTCGATCCCCATCACCGAGGAGGTGGTGGACAAGATCCGGGAGTGCATCCCGCTCGGCCCCCTCCACAACCCGCCCAACCTGCTGGGGATCCGGATCGCGCAGGAGCTCTTCCCCCGGCTGCCGCAGGTGGCGGTCTTCGACACCGCCTTCCACCAGACGATGCCGCCGCAGACCTACCTCTACGCGGTGCCCTACGAGTGGTTCGAGAAGCACGAGGTCCGGCGCTACGGCTTCCACGGGACCAGCCACCGCTACGTCTCCGAGCAGGCGGCGCGCCAGCTCGAGCTCGACCCCGGCGACCACGCCCTGGTGACCGCCCACCTCGGGAACGGCTGCTCGCTGGCCGCGGTGCGCGACGGCAAGAGCGTGGACACGACCATGGGGCTCACCCCGCTCGACGGGGTGGTGATGGGCACCCGGAGCGGCTCGATCGACCCCTCGATCATCGCCCACATGAAGAAGGCGCTCCACCGGAGCGCCGACGACGTGATGGACATCCTCAACAAGCGCTCCGGGCTGCTCGGGATCTCCGGGCTCTCGAACGACATGCGGACCCTGCGCGAGGCCGCCCAGAACGGCCACGTGCGCGCCGCCCTGGCGATCGAGAAGTTCTGCCACTCGGTGGCCAAGGCGGCGGCGGGGATGGTGGTCTCGCTCGGGCGGCTGGACGCCTTCGTCTTCACCGGCGGCATCGGGGAGAACGCCACCTTCGTGCGGGAGAAGGTGATCTCGCTCCTCGGCTTCCTCGGGCTGACGCTCGACCCCGCCCTGAACGCCGTCCACGGCCGCGGCCACGGGGGCCGCATCACCTCCAGCCGCCGCCCGGCGGCGCTGGTGGTGCCGACCAACGAGGAGCTCATGATCGCCATGGACTCCGCCCGGATCATCGCGGGGGAGCCCCACCGCGTCACCGCCGCCTGACGCCGCCGCCGGCGGAGGAACCCCATGCATACCCTCCTCGTCGCTTCCGCGGGCCGCCAGGTCGGCCTGACCACGGTCTGCCTGGGGCTGGTCCGGGCCCTCGACCGGCAGGGCGTCCGCGTCGGCTTCGTGAAGCCCATCGCCGGCCGCGGCGACGATCCCTCTGCGGCCCTGGTCCGGCTCGGCGCGCACCTCGACCCGCCCGCGCCGGTGGCCCGCGCGGTGGCCGAGGAGCTGCTCGCCGCCGGCGACGACCAGACGCTGATGGAGCAGGTGGTGGCGGTCTGCGCCCGGGCGGCCGCGAGGGTGGACGTGCTGGTGGTCGAGGGGATGGCGCCCGAGCCGGGCATGGTCTACTCGACCCGGGTCAATGCCTTGATGCTCAAGGCGCTCGACGCCGAGCTGGTGCTGGTGGGCTCGCCGCGCGGCGCCGCCCCGGCCGAGGTGGCGAGCGCGATCGCCATCGCGGCCCGCGGCTACGGCGCCCTGGGCGACGGCCGGCCGGTGAGCTGCGTCCTGAACCGGGTGGCGCCGCGGGGGGCGGAGATCCCGCCGGGCGAGGTGCGCACCCACTGGGTGGACGCCGCGGTCGAGGAGGGGGAGGTGGGCCACCTCGAGCTCGAGGCCTACCGGGCGGCGCTCGAGGCCGAGCAGCTCCGGCCGGTGGGCGTGATCCCCTCGCGGCGGGCCCTGGCCGCGCCCCGGGTGAAGGACCTGGCGGCCGCCCTGGGGGCGCGCGTGCTCCGGGCGGGCGACATGGAGCGGCGGCGCATCCACCACGTGGCGCTCTGCGCCATGACCGTGCCCTACTCGATCAAGGTGTTCCGCCCCGGGATGCTGCTCATCACCCCCGGGGACCGGGGCGACATCGTGCTGGCGGCGGCCCTGGCGGTGGTGAACGGGATGCCGCTCGCCGGCCTCCTCCTCACCGGCGGGGTCGAGCCGGACGAACGGATCTTCGCCTTCTGCGAGCAGGCGCTCCGGGCCGGCCTCCCGGTGCTGGCGGTGGACGAGGGGAGCTACGCGGCGGCGAGCGCCGTCTCCGGGATGAACCTCCACATCCCCACCGACGACGCCGACCGGGTGGAGGCCACCATGACGGCGGTGGCCGATCGGGTCGACGCCTCCTGGCTGAAGAGCCTGGCGCGGGCCACCCGGGAGCCGCGCCTCTCCCCGCCCGCCTTTCGCCACCGGCTGGTGGAGGCCTCCCGGGCCGCCGCCAAGCGGATCGTGCTGCCCGAGGGGACCGAGCCCCGCACGATCACCGCGGCGGCGATCGCCCAGGAGCGCGGGATCGCCCGCTGCGTGCTGCTCGGCCCCCCCGACGAGGTCCGCGAGGTGGCCCGCAAGCAGGGGGTGGCGCTCCCCGCGGGGGTCGAGATCCTCGACCCGGCCCAGGTGGCGGGCCGGTACGTGGAGCCGCTGGTGGAGCGCCGCCGGGGCAAGGGGATGACCGGCGAGATCGCCGCCGGCGAGCTGGGCGACAACATCATGGTCGGGACCATGATGCTCGCCCTCGACGAGGTCGACGGCCTGGTCTCGGGCGCGGTCCACACCACCGCCCACACCATCCGCCCGGCCCTGCAGCTCGTCCGGACGGTCCCGGGCTGCGAGCTCGTCTCCAGCGTCTTCTTCATGTGCCTGCCCGAGCAGGTGCTGGTGTTCGGCGACTGCGCCGTGAACCCCAACCCCACCGCGGAGCAGCTCGCCGACATCGCCATCCAGAGCGCGGACTCGGCCCGCGCCTTCGGCATCGAGCCGCGCGTCGCCATGCTCTCCTACTCCACCGGCACGAGCGGGGCGGGCGAGGAGGTGGAGAAGGTCCGCCGGGCCACCGAGCTGGCGCGCGCCCAGCGCCCGGACCTCCCCATCGACGGCCCGCTGCAGTACGACGCCGCGGTGATGCCGGACGTGGCCCGCCAGAAGGCGCCCCGCTCCCCGGTGGCGGGACGCGCCACGGTGCTCGTCTTCCCCGACCTCAACACCGGCAACGTCACCTACAAGGCGGTCCAGCGGAGCGCCAACGTGGTGAGCATCGGCCCGATGCTCCAGGGGCTGGCGAAGCCGGTGAACGACCTCTCCCGGGGCTGCCTGGTCGAGGACATCGTCTTCACCATCGCCCTCACCGCCATCCAGGCCCGCCAGGCCGCCGAGCGGCGGGCCGCGGGGGGCTGACCGCGGGTCGGGGCGTCCTCACCCGCGTCGCCTCCCGCTTCCCCTACTCGCGCGGGTAGGGCGGCACGCGGGGATTCGAGAGCGCGCGAGCGCGAGGTTTCATGGACGCTCCCGGCGCCAGCCGCGGCCCGCGCGTCCGTGTCACCCGAGGGGCACGTGATACCCCCGCGGGGCCGACGCTCTCCGGCGCTGCGACGGTGGTGCCCAACCGGGGCTGGCGCGCGGGCCGGTGAAGCCGGCCAGCAGGAGCCGGATTGCTGCTGAGAGGCGGCCGGCGCTAGAGTCGCCGATGCACCCCGCGAGCACGTACGGCGGACGGGGCGCGAGCGCCTGAATGAGCTCCTGGAGCTGCCAGCACGAGCTGAACGGGATCTGCAAGCGGGTGGACGGCGCCTACTGCCGGCCCGGGATGAAGGGCTGCGTGCTGGTGGGCAAGGTGAAGTTCGAGGACGGGGTGATCCCGTCCCCGATCTGGCCGCCCGGCCGCGGCCCGGGCCGTCCCGAGGGAGAGGGGCCCGGCCCGAAGGCGCGCTGACCGGGGGCCTCAGCGATCGCGTTCGCGCACCCCGGCGGCGACCGCGCGCGCGATGCGGGCCAGGTCGTCGGGCGCGGCGTCCACGAAGCGCAGCCCCACGTCGAAGCGGGCGTCCGAACCCGCGGGCAACTCCTCCAGCCAGACCACCTCGGCGAGCACGACCGCCTGCTCCTGGTCGGGGAGGAGCAGCTCGAGCTCGATCCGGGTGCCAGGAGGGTAGGGCTCGTCGGCGTAGGCCCGGAGCCCGCCGACGCTGACGTCGCTCACCCGGCACCGGATGGCGTGCGTGAGGACGCTCACCGGCCGCACCAGGATGGGCGCGCTCACCCGCGGGAACCGGCGGCGATCCTCGGGGCGCTTGGCGTCGGTCAAGCCGGCTCCGGCGGGGACCTCCCCCTCGATGGAGGCTACCATGCCGGGGCAGGGCGATCGCGGATCGGCCCCCACCGGCGGGGGCTCCGGGGTATCACTCCGTCCGATGACCCCCGACGCCCCGCCTCCAGACCGGCCCTGGAGGGCGATCTGGCTGCTCACCTTCGCCGCCGGGCTCGGGGTCGCGAACCTCTACTACGCCCAGCCGCTCGCCGCGCTGATGGCCCGGTCGCTCGGCGTCCCGGAGCCGGCGCTGGGCGCGACGCTCACCTTCACGCAGGTGGGCTATGCCGCGGGGATGCTCCTGCTCGTGCCGCTCGGCGACGTGCGGGAGCGGCGGGGCCTGCTCGTGGCCACCGCCGCGGCCTCCGTCCCCGTGCTGCTGCTCGTGGCGGCCGCGCCCAGCGCCCTCGCCCTGGCACCGGCCAACCTCCTCCTCGGAGTCACCTCCTCGCTGCCGCAGCTCGCGGTCCCCTTCGCCGTCTCCCTCGCCCCGGTGGAGGAGCGCGGCCACGCCCTGGGGACGGTGATGGGGGGCCTGCTCGCCGGGATCCTGCTCTCCCGGACGCTGAGCGGCGCGCTGGCCAGTCTCCTCGGCTGGCGGGCCACCTTCGTGGTGGCGGCCGTGCTCATGGCCGCCCTGGCGGCGCTGCTCCG
>DATKAL010000123.1:0-3686 GCA_035498135.1 Anaeromyxobacter sp. | reverse complement strand
CCTCCTCGAGGCGATCGGCCAGCTGCAGGGCTTCCACGCCGCGGCCGCGGCCTGGGAGCCGGAGCTGCTCGCCGCGCGGGTCGAGGGGTACGAGCCCGCGCTGCTCGACGCCCTCTGCCTCTCGGGCGAGGTCGCCTGGGCGAGGCTCGTCCCCGGGCGCGCGCCGGAGCCGGCCGCGCCCGGGCGGCGCGCCGCGCCGGGTCGGAGCACCCCGATCGCGATCGTGCTCCGGGAGGACCTGCCCTGGCTCCTCGCGGCGGCCGATCCGGGCTCGCACCCGGAGTGGAGCGCGTCGCCGGGCCCCGCCGGGACGGGGGCGCCGGACCGTGCCACGGCGCTCGGCCCGGAGGCGCGCGCCCTGGCCCGGGCGCTGGCGGAGCGGGGCGCGTCCTTCCCCGCGGAGCTGGCCGGGGCGGCGGGCGTGGCGCCGGGCGAGGTGGAGCGCGGGCTCTGGGAGCTGGTCTCCGCTGGCCTCGCCGCCTGCGACGGCTTCGGGGGGCTGCGAGGCCTGCTCGAGCCCGGCCCCCGGGGAGCCGGGCGGGCCGCGGCAGGGCGCTGGTCGCTGCTGCGACGGACGGGGACGGCTGCGGCTCCGGCGGAGGCGGGCGACGGGCTCCTCGAGCGCGTGGCCGAGCAGCTCCTCCGGCGCTGGGGGGTGGTCTTCCGCGACCTCCTCGCCCGCGAGGACGTCCCGCCCTGGCGCGAGCTCCTCCGCGTCTACCGGACCCTGGAGGCGCGGGGCGCGATCCGGGGCGGCCGCTTCGTGGCCGGCTTCTCCGGCGAGCAGTTCGCGCTGCCGGGGGCGGTGGAGGCCCTGCGCGCCGCGCGGCGCGGGCGCGAGCGGGAGGAGGCGCCGGAGCGGCTCGAGGTCTCGGCGGCCGATCCGCTGAACCTGGCGGGGATCGTCTTCCCCGGCCCGCGGGCACCGGCCGTGCCCGGGCGGAGGTTGGCGTTCCTGGGAGGCGTGCCCGCGGAGCCGGCGGGCGCGGCGGAGGGCGCGGGGCGCTACCGGTCGGCGCCGCCGGAGCCGGTGAGCGGAGCGTCCTCGGGGCGGGCCTGGTAGTTGGCCTCCGCGGTGCGGCGCTTCTCGCCCTTGGTGACCACCGTGACCTTGGGCACGACCGAGTAGTGCTCGCCTCCGCCGGAGGTGGCGCAGGCGCCGAGCACGAAGGCGGAGAGCGTCGCGAGCAGGAGCGTGCGCTTCATGCGTCCTCACCGTAGCAAGCCGGCTGCCAGCCCCGCGGTCCCGTTTCTCGCCCCACTCCGCCCCGGGGCCGCGGACCCACGGGTCGATCCACCGTACCAGAAACGTCGCCGTTCATCCGTCGCCCGCTGGAGGTACTCCCACAGTGCAACACCCTGGCGCCGCGGGTGGGCTTCCGCGAGCTTCACCATCGGGCCGTGCGGGGCGCGGCGCAACTTTCCGGCGTGTGCGCCGGCGTGGGCATTCTTCCCACCTCGGCGGCCGCCGCCGGGCCGGGCGCGCGCGGGGGCCGGCGAGAGGCTCCGGGCGACCGCCCGTCCCGCCCACCGGTTCCGCTGGCCCGGAGCCGCCCAGGCCGGTAGAAGGTGTCCGCCAGAGCGCCAGGAGGCCACGTGTCCAACCCCTCGTCCCCCGCCCTCGCCGCGCCCGCCCCGGACGGCTACTCGGTGCTCGACGACCGCGCCCTCCTCGGCCACCCCCGCGGCCTCGGGCTCCTCTTCGTGGTCGAGATGTGGGAGCGGTTCTCCTACTACGGGATGCGGGCCATCCTCGTCCCCTACCTCGTGCTCGCGGTCCACTGGCCGACCGCGGGCGCGAGCAACCTGTACGGCACCTACACCAGCCTCGTCTACCTGACCCCGCTCGTGGGCGGCTACCTGGCCGACCGGGTGATCGGGACGCGCCGCTCGCTGGTCATCGGCGGCGCGGTGATCGCCCTCGGCCACTTCGCCCTCGCCTTCCCGGGCATGCCGATGTTCTACCTGGGGCTGACGCTCATCATCGCCGGCACCGGTCTCTTCAAGCCCAACTCCGCCACCATGGTCGGGCAGTGCTACCGGCCCGGCGATCCCCGCCGCGACGCGGGCTTCACCATCTACTACATGGGCGTGAACGCGGGCGCGTTCCTCGGCCCGCTGGTGGTCGGCTACCTCGCCGAGACGCCGAGCTACGGCTGGCACTGGGGCTTCGCCGCCGCCGGCGTCGGCATGGTGGTCGGGCTGGTCCTCTACCTGTGGGGACGCGAGCGGTACCTGCCGGGCATCGGCGTGAGCCCCGAGGGGCTCCCCGGCGCCGCCGGCGCAGCCGCGGGAGCGAGGCCGGAGCGGAGCCTCCTCGTGGACGCGATCGGCGGAGGCGTGGCCGGCCTGGGGCTGGCCGCCTTCCTCGCCGGCCTCTCCCCCCTCGCCCTGGGGATGGGCGCGGTGATCGGCGCGGCGCTCGCGGTGACCCTGCTCGGCACCCACGGCGAGGAGCGGAAGCGGGTGATCGCCCTCTTCGTCGTCGCCTTCTTCGTGGTCTTCTTCTGGGCCGCCTACGAGCAGGCGGGCAGCTCGATGAACCTCTTCGCCTTCCGGAACACCGAGCTCCGCCTGGGCGGCTGGGAGGTGAAGGCGTCCTGGTTCCAGGCCGTGAACCCGTTCATGATCCTGGCCCTGGCGCCGGTCTTCGCCGCCCTGTGGACGGCGCTCGGCCGGCGGGGAAAGGACCCCTCGACCCCCCTCAAGATGGTCCTCGGCCTCTTCCTCCTCGGCCTCGGGTTCCTCTTCCTGGTGGCGGGCGGCCGCCGGGCGGACACGGGGGTCCTCGTCTCGCCGCTCTGGCTCACGCTCGCCTACCTCTTCCACACCATGGGCGAGCTCTGCCTCTCGCCGGTCGGCCTCTCCTACGTGAGCCGGATCGCCCCCGTCCGCTTCGCCTCGCTGCTCATGGGCGCCTGGTACCTGGCCAATGCGGCGGCCAACAAGATCGCCGGGGCGGTCGCCGCCCTGATGCCGGCGCCCGGGGAGCCGCGGGCGCCCGCCGAGGGGCTGACCGGGATGCTGCAGAAGATGGCCGAGACGCAGGCCGGCTTCTACTCGATCTTCGTCATCTCCAGCATCGGGGCCGCGGCCCTCATGCTCCTCTTCGTCCCGCTCCTCAGGCGCCTCGCCGCCAGCGCCGACGGCCCGCGGCCGGTCGCGTAGCCCGAGACGCTCCCCCTACCGCCCGCCGCGCACGGCGGCGACCGCGAGCGCGATCCAGCCGGCGATGAAGGCGACCCCGCCGAACGGGGTCACCGCCCCGAGCGCCCGGACGCCGGTGAGGGCGAGGGCGTAGAGGCTCCCCGAGAAGAGCACCGTCCCGGCGAGGAAGAGCCCCCCTGCCCAGCCGGCGCAGGCGCCCGGGAACCGCGCCGAGGCCCAGGCCGCGGCGACGAGCCCGAGGGCGTGCGTGAGCTGATACTGCGCGCCGGTCTGCCAGATCGCGAGCAGGTCGGGGGCGAGCCGGGCCCTGAGCGCGTGGGCGCCGAACGCGCCCGCGGCCACCGCGATCGCGGCGGAGATCGCCCCGGCGGCGAGGAGGAGTCGGTCCATGGCCCGCGAGTATGCCCCGCCCCGGGACCCTCCGCCCGTCCCGCCTTGGCCTTGCGGCGGCGGGCCGCGCCGCGCACCCCAGGGGCATGGACTTCGCGACCAGGAAGTGCGTGCCCTGCGAGGGCGGG
>DATKAL010000122.1:0-21161 GCA_035498135.1 Anaeromyxobacter sp. | reverse complement strand
CGCCCACCTGGGAGGGGCACGTCTTCGAGATGTTCCTCTTCGACGAGGCCCTGAACGGCTGCGTGCCCGGGGCGGCCACCCAGCCGACCGTGCAGTGCTTCGGCAAGACCGTCTCCGCCGACTTCAACGGCGACGGCCTGTGCAACGGGCTCTTCCAGATCGACCTCGACTGCGACCAGGTGGCCGAGGATCCCAACACCGGGGACTTCGTGAAGAAGGGGCAGGCGACCCCGTCCAACCTCCCCTGGGACGCCGGCGCGGTGCTCTCCGACTCGACCAAGACCGGCTACAAGTCCGCCGACGAGACCGCCGCCAACGCCCGGAACATCTTCACCTACGTGAACGGGGCGAAGACCGCGTTCACGGCCGCCAACGCCTCGACCCTCCTCCCGCTCATGAACATCAGCTCGGCCTGGTGCTCGAGCTTCCTCACCCAGATCGGCGTCACCGCCGGCTCGAACCCCACCCTGCAGTGCGCCCAGAACCTCATCTACTTCGTGCGCGGCTGGGACGTCCTCGACCAGGACACCGACGGCTGCAAGGGCCCGGGCCAGACCAACCCGAGCACCTGCCCCTCCGGGATCAAGGGCGAGGAGCGGAACCGGGCCAACGACAACAACACCACCCCCTTCTTCTGGAAGCTGGGCGACATCTTCCACTCCTCGCCCGGGGTGGTGCTGGTCCCGAGCGACGAGATCCGGTGCCTCACCACCTACGACAAGCAGTGCAACGCCACCCTCTTCAGCCCCCCCGGCTATCCCTCGGGAACCCAGACGGCGATCGTCGGCTACACGGACAGCAACGGCAACCCGGTCGACGCCTACGCCAAGTACCGGCTCAACAACATCCACCGCCAGCGGGTGCTGCTGGTCGGCGCCAACGACGGCATGCTCCACGCCTTCGACGCCGGCGCCCCGGACACCACCCAGCCCGCCGACATCACCGGCGAGTATCCCTACACGATCGGCACGGGCTCGGAGCTCTGGGCCTTCCTCCCGCCGGACATGCTCCCCCGGCTCAAGGACCTGATCGGCGCCCACCAGTACATGGTGGACGGCTCGGTGATGCTCCGCGACGTCTGGGTGGACGGGAGCGGCAGCCAGGTGAGCAGCAAGGACTTCAAGAAGCAGAGCGACGAGTACCACACCGTCGCCATCTTCGGCCGGCGCGCCGGCGGCGCCGCCTACAGCGCCCTCGACGTGACCAACCCCACGAGCCCCGTCCTCCTCTGGAGCTTCCCGCAGGGCTGCTCGGACGACGCCCGCTACATGGGCGAGTCGTGGGCGGAGTTCGCCCCCCGCCCCCCGCCCATCTTCCCCGTGCGGCTCAACAACCCGTCCTCCCCGCTCAAGGACTCGCCCTCCGGGACGTTCTACGAGGAGCGCTGGGTGGTGATGCTCAACGGCGGCTACGACCCCATGCTCGCCAAGGGGCGGGCGGTCTTCATGCTCGACGCCTGGACCGGCACCACGCTCTGGCGCTTCACCGACGCCGACTTCAAGCAGCAGCTCGGCTACGGCAGCGGCACCAGCATGTTCCCGGTCACCAGCGCGATCGAGGGGGTGGACATCGGCGACCCGACCAAGCAGTCGATCGACGGGGACGGCTTCATCGACACCGCCACCTGGGCCGACCTGGGCGGCCAGCTCTGGCTGGCCCGCTTCTACACGCCCGGCGTGATCGACAAGGCCACCGGCCGGGTCAACAACTGGTTCGCCGCCCGCGCCTTCGAGCAGCAGCGCCGCACCGACGACCTCCAGTACGTCGCCGGGCGCAACGAGTTCTTCTTCATGCCCGACAACATCTACGACGCGGCCAGCCACACCCTCCACACGTACCTGGGGAGCGGGAACCGCGAGCAGATCATGGGGCAGGCGGCCTCCTGCGGGACCGACAACATGCTCGCCTGCTGCCAGGGCGGATGCACGAACGTCACCGCCACCACCACCGACAACTACGGCGCCTGCAACCTCACCACCACCTTCTCCTGCGTGAACGGCGCCTACTCCTACGCCACGAGCACCACCGCGAGCTGCGGCACGACCAGCACCCCCTCGACCACCAGCGAGACCTGCGCCGCGGCGCCCGGGAACGCCTACACCTCGAGCCTGAACGCCCACTGGGTCTGCCCGGGGGCGGGGACGGTCGCCGACCAGCCGGGCAGCGCCTCGTGCGACGGCAGCGGCCTCTGCACCATCACCCCGATGGCGCAGCGGAACATCAGCGGCACCTACAACGCGCCGTCCCACAACCGCTTCTACGGGATCTGGTCCTTTGGCGGCGATCCGAAGAAGATGTTCGACACGCCGAGCGTGCCCGGCTCCGACACCGCGGCTGCCGCGTTGATCTTCGATCAGAACCGCTTCACCGACGTCTCGTACCCCGCCGCCTGCGGCGGGCCCGCCGGCAAGAGCTGCACGCTGGTCAACACGACGACCGCGAAGGTGACGGCCAGCGCGTCCAACTCGATGCTCCTCACCACCTCCTGCGGGACGGGCGTGACCAAGTGCTCCGCCACCTCCACCGACCCGGGCTGGTTCTACGAGTACGGCGACGTCTGCCCGCTCTCGGGGTGCACGACCTCTCCCCCCTGGACCGACGAGAAGACCGGCTCGGAGGCGACCACCCTGGTCGGCTGCGTGATGTGGGGCAGCTTCCGGCCGGTGGGGGCCACCACCAGCACGAGCCCCTGCTCCGGCACCCTGGGCGTGCCGGCCGCCTACAGCTACGGCGCCCACTACATGGCCGGCACGATGAACCCGAACGTCTGCGGGCTCTCCACCCTGGCGGTGGCGAGCGCCATCACCTCGCCGCCCAACGCGGCCATCCCCATGATCGACGTGGGCGGCGGCGGGGGCCAGTCCGGCGGCTCCCCCCCGTCCGGACCTCCGAAGCCCTTCGGGACGACGCAGACGGGCTGCAGCGGCGGGAGCATCTCCTACGGGGCGGCCAGCTTCAACCCCGGGTCCGGCTCCTCGAAGACCATCGTCCACCAGAGCTCCTGCGCCAACGAGCCGGTCTACTGGCTGGAGGTGCCGCGCGACCTGCACAGCTGCCGGCACGTCGCGCCAGCGGCGGGCTCGTCGAACTGCGAGTGACGATCGGCGTCCTGCCGTCCGCCGCCCCGCTCCGGCCGCGCGCCGGGGCGGGGCGGCGCCGTCTCCGGCGCCCGGCGGGCCTGCGCCCGGCGGATCGGGACGCGATCAGTCCCCCCCGATCCCGTACTTCGCCAGCCGGTAGCGGAGCGAGCGGAAGGTGAGGCTGAGGAGCCGGGCGGCCTCGGTCTTCACCCCGCCCGTGCGCGCCAGGGCCTGCTCCAGGATGGCGCGCTCGATGGCGTCGAGGTGGGCCTGGAGGTCGAGGCCCGCCTCGGGGAGGGCGAGCGTCCCGGCCGGCTCGGCCGAGCGGCCCCGGAGGTTGGGCGGGAGGACCGGGACGTCGATCACCTCCCCGGAGGCGAGGGTCACGGCCCGCTCCACCACGTTGGCGAGCTCGCGGACGTTCCCCGGCCAGTCGTGGGCGAGCAGGATCCGCTCGGCCTCCGGCGAGACCCGGGGACGGGGCTTGCCCAGCTCGGCCGCGAACCGGGCGAGGAGGTGGTCGAGGAAGGCGGGGAGGTCCTCGCGCCGCTCCCGGAGGGCCGGCATGCGCAGCTGGATCACGTTGAGCCGGTAGTAGAGGTCCTCGCGGAACCGGCCCGCCTGGACCTCGACCGCCAGGTCCCGGTTGGTGGCGGCCACGATCCGCGCCGCCACCGGCAGGTCCCGGCTCCCCCCCACCCGCCGGATGCGCCGCTCCTGGAGGGCCCGGAGGAGCTTCACCTGGACCGGGGGCGGCAGGTCGCCCACCTCGTCGAGGAAGAGGGTCCCCGAGCCGGCCACCTCGAAGAGCCCGGCCCGGGCCTCGGAGGCGCCGGTGAAGCTCCCCTTCTCGTGGCCGAAGAGCTCGGACTCGATCAGCCCCTCGGGGATGGCGCCGCAGTTGATGGCGACGAACGGCTGGTCCTGGCGGCCGCCGCGCCGGTGGATGGCCCGGGCGACGACCTCCTTGCCCGTCCCGCTCTCCCCGGTCACCAGCACGGTGGTGCGCGCAGGCGCGACCTTCTCCACCATCTGGCGCACCTCCTCGATCGCCGGGGAGCGCCCGATCAGCTCCTCCTGGCGCGGCACCCCGGCCTTGAGCCGGAGGACGCGGTTCTCGGCGACCAGGGCGCGGTGCTCGAGCGCCTTCTGCACCACCAGCCGGAGCTCCTCCACCTTGAAGGGCTTGAGGACGTAGTCGTAGGCCCCGAGCTTCATCGCCTGGATGGCGTTCTCGGTGGTGGCGAAGGCGGTGACGATCACCACCTCGGTGGCGGGCGACTGCTCCTTCACCGCCTTGAGCACGTCGATCCCCGACTCGCGGCCGAGCCGGAGATCGGTGATCACCAGGTCGAGGTCGCCCTGGGCGATCCGCGCCAGGGCCGCGCCGGCGTCGGCGGCGGCCGAGACCTCGTGCCCCTCCTTGCGCAGGAGGATGTCGAGGAACTCGCGCATCGAGGGCTCGTCGTCGACGACGAGGAGCGAGGCCATGGCTCGATCCTACCCCGCCCCGGCCCCGGCGGGCGCCCCGGCGGCGACCGGCGCGGAGGCCGGGAGGTGGACGACGAACCGCGCCCCGCCGCCGGACGGCTGCTCCAGCGCGATCGCCCCGCCCTGGACGTCCACGATCCGGTGGACGGTGGCGAGCCCCAGGCCGGTCCCGTCGTGCTTGGTGGTGAAGAAGGGGAGGAAGATCCGGGCCCGGTCGTCGGCGGGGATCCCCGGGCCGTCGTCCTCCACCGCCAGGAACGGCCCCCGGGCGTCCACCCCGCACGACGCCCGGATCGTCCCGCTCCCGCCCGGCCGGTCGCGAACCGCCTGGCCGGCGTTCCGCAGGAGGTTCCAGAGCACCTGCCGGACCTGGGCCGGATCGCAGAAGGCCGGGGCGGGGGCGAGCGCGCGCTCCAGCGCCACCCGGGCCGCCCCAGGGTCGTTGGCGAACACGTCGAGGGTCTCGGCCACCAGGGGGGCGAGGTCGCAGGCCACCGCCCGGGGCGGGGCGGGGCGGGCGAAGGCGAGGAACTGCGTGACGAGCTGCTCGAGCCGGCCCGACTCCCGGAGCGCGATCTCCATCAGGCGGCGGTCCTCGCCCGCCAGGCCGGGCGCCTGGTGGAGCAGCTCCAGCGCCCCCATCATCGAGGCGAGGGGGTTGCGGAGCTCGTGGGCCAGGCCGGCCGCCACCCGGCCCAGGTCCGCGAGCCGCTCGCTCCTGGCCACCCGCTCCTCCATGCTCCGGAGCTCGGTCAGGTCCTGGAAGATGAGCACCGTCCCGGTGGCCTCGCCTCCCTTCCCGATCAGCCGGAAGCTCGAGTAGCCGAGGCGCAGCTTCTCTCCGGCCCCGGTGACGAAGTCGGTCTCCCCGCGCGCCTCGTCGTGGCTGAAGGCGGCGAAGAGCCGGTCGGCCGGTCGGCCCAGGGCCTCGACGGCCCGCAGGCCGAGCATCGCCTCGGCGGCCCGGTTGAGGAAGGTGATCCGGCCCCCCAGGTCGAGGGTGAGGAGCCCGCTGGCCACCGACTGCACGATCGACTCGTGCAGGGCGGTGATGACGGCCAGGTCGCTCTCCCGGGCCGCCAGCCGCTCGCCGGTGGAGCGGAGCTGCTCGGCCAGGTAGGAGGCGAGGACGGCGGTGACGGTGAAGGCGCCCCCCTGCACGAAGAGCGCTCCCCAGGGGATCGCCGGCCGGACCGGGCCGGCCAGGAGCTCCAGCCCGAGGTGGGCGGTGACGGCCAGCACCAGGGCGGTGAGGGCGCCCCGGCGGGCGAGCAGGATCGCGCCGTTCACGATCCCCAGGGAGAACATGAAGACGAAGACGCTCTCCACGTAGCCGGTGATCGCCACCAGCGCCGCGGCGATGCCGACGTCGAGGAGGATCTGGCCGTAGGCGACCGGGACCAGCGCCCGGTCGCGGCCGAGCCCCAGGGCGAAGGCGATCGAGCAGAGGTACGTGGCGATGATCAGGGGGTAGAGCGGGGCGGTGGCCCGCAGCCCCGAGTCCGAGCCCCAGCTGACGAACGCCGCCCCGCCCAGGAGGACGGTGATGGAGAGGACCCGGAAGAACGTCAGCCAGACGAGCTTGCGCCGCAGCGAGACCGCCGCCGCGGGGTCGATCCCCTGGCCACTCCCGGGCATCGACCTACTTGATCGTCCCGGCCATCGTGAAGATGGGCAGGTACATGGCGATCATGAAGTAGCCGACCGTGCTGCCCAGGAAGACCATCAGGAGGGGCTCGATCATGGAGGTGAGGGAGGCCACCGCCACGTCCACCTCGTCGTCGTAGAAGTCGGCGATCTTCCCCAGCATCGCGTCCATCGCGCCGGTGGCCTCGCCCACGCCGATCATCTGCACCACCATGGGCGGGAAGACCTTGGTCTCGGCGAGCGGGGAGGCGATGTTCTTGCCCTCGGAGATCTTGGCGCGGACGTAGAGGATGCCCTTCTCCACCGTCCGGTTGCCCGCCGCCTTGGCGACGATCTCGAGCGCGTCGAGGATGGGGACGCCCGAGGAGAGCATCGTCCCGAGCGTCCGGGTGAAGCGGGCCACCGCCACCTTGCGCACCAGCGGCCCGAACATGGGGAGCTTGAGGACCGTGTCGTGCCAGATCTCCTGGCCCCGCCCCTTCTTGGTGGCCGCCTTGAAGGCCACGATCACCGCCACCGGCACGCCCAGGTAGAGGTACCAGCGCTCGCGGAAGCCGTGGGAGAGGTCGATGAGCGCCTGGGTCGGCCCGGGGAGCGTGCCCCCCATGTCCTTGAACATCTTCTCGAAGGTGGGCACGACGAAGGCGATGAGGACGAGCACCACCGCCACGGCGATGACGAGGACGATGATGGGGTAGACCATCGCCCCCTTCACCCGGCGCTTGAGCTTCTCGTTCTTCTCGATGTAGGCGCCGAGCCGCTGGAGGATGGTGTCGAGGATGCCGCCGATCTCGCCGGCCCGGACCAGCTGGACGAAGAGCTCGTCGAAGGCCTGGGGGTGCTCGGAGAGGGCGTCGGCGAAGGTGGATCCGGCCTCCACCCTCGACTTGATGGTGAGGAGCACCTTGCGGAAGGCGGGGTTGTCGGCCTGCGTGCCGATGATGTCGAGGGCCTGCACCAGCGGGAGGCCGGCGTCGATCATCACCGAGAACTGGCGGGTGAAGACCAGGATGTCCTTGGTGGTGACCCCGCCGCCCAGGCTGGGGAGCTTGAGCTCGCGCCCCTTCTTGCGCACCCGGGTGGGCTCGATGCCCATCTGGCCGAGCCGGGCGCGGACGGCGTCGGCGTCCTGCGCCTCCATCTCGCCGGAGCGCACCTCTCCCTGCTTGGTCTTCCCCGACCACCGCCAGACGGGCGCCTGCCGGAAAGTCTGCGCCGGGGCGCTCTTCGCCTTCACGTTCGCGGCTGCGGCCTGGGCCATTGGGTTCCTCGCTCGCTTGCCTGACCGACGATCCTAGTCGAGGCGCTCCCCGGGGTCGAATCCGCGCCGGCTACCGCGGGGCGGCGGGCCGGGGCACGGCCGCGCCGCTGGAGAGCAGGTTCTTGAGCTCGTCCGGATCGGAGGAGCGGCCCAGCGCCTCCTCCACGGTGATGAGCCGCTTGGCGAAGGCCTGGGCCAGGCTCTGGTTGAAGGTCTGCATCCCGAACTTCGACTGACCCACCTGCATCTGCGAGTAGATCTGGTGGACCTTGTCCTCGCGGATCAGGTTCCGGATGGCGGGGTTCGGGACCATCACCTCGATCACCAGCACGCGCCCGGGGGCGCCCGCCTTGGGGAGCAGGTTCTGGGTGAGCACCCCCTCGAGCACGAAGGAGAGCTGGGCGCGCACCTGGGGCTGCTGGTACGGCGGGAACACGTCCAGGATCCGGTTGATGGTCTGGACGGCGCTGTTGGTGTGGAGGGTGGCGAAGGCGAGGTGGCCGGTCTCCGAGATCACCAGCGCCGCCTCGACCGTCTCCAGGTCGCGCATCTCGCCGATCAGGACCACGTCCGGGTCCTGTCGGAGGATGTACTTGAGCGCCTTCTTGAAGGACTGGGTGTCCGCCCCCACCTCGCGCTGGTTCACCAGGCAGTTCTTGTGGGGGTGGAGGTACTCGATGGGATCCTCGACCGTGAGGATGTGCTCGTGCCGGTCGGTGTTGATCTTGTCGATCACCGAGGCGAGCGTGGTGGACTTGCCCGAGCCGGTCGGGCCGGTGACCAGCACCAGCCCCCGGGGCTTCTTGGCCAGCTCCGTCACCACCGGGGGGAGCCCCAGCTCGGCGAAGGTCAGGATCTTGAAGGGGATGGTGCGGAACGCGCCCGCCACCGCCCCGCGCTGCATGAAGACGTTGGCGCGGAAGCGCGAGAGCCCCTTCACGCCGAAGGAGAGGTCGAGCTCGTTCTCCTCCTCGAACTTGTGCTTCTGGGCGTCGGTGAGGATCGAGTAGCAGAGCTGCTTGGTGTCCACCGGCGAGAGCGGGGGGGTCTTGAGCGGCACCAGCTTGCCGTCGATCCGCAGCTGCGGCGGGGAGCCGGTGGTGACGTGGAGGTCCGAGGCCCCCTTCTCGACCATCGCCTTGAGCAGCTGGTGCAGGTTCGCCACGGGGCCTCCGGCTCAGAACTTGTCGGGGGCGGTGTTCCCCACCGCCTCGGCCAGGCTGGTCATGCCGCCCTTCACCTTGCCGAGCGCGCTCATGCGCAGGGTCTTGAAGCCGAGCCGGATCGCCTCCTGCTTCAGCTCGGCCGCCGAGCAGCCCTGGATCACGAGCTCCTTGAGCCCGTCCCAGAGCGGCATCACCTCGTACACCGCCACGCGCCCCTTGTAGCCCCGGTCGTTGCAGGTCTTGCACCCGCCCGGCTCGAAGACCTGGAAGCTCCCGATCTCCTCGGCGGCAAAGCCGGCGTCGAGGAGCGCCTGGTCCTCCACCTGCGCCGGCTTCTTGCACTCCTGGCAGAGCCGGCGGCAGAGCCGCTGCGCCACGATGGCGTTGAGGGAGGCGGTCACCAGGAACGGCTCGATCCCCATGTTGAGGAGGCGGGAGACGGTGCCCGGGGCGTCGTTGGTGTGGAGGGTGGAGAGCACCAGGTGGCCGGTGAGGGCGGCCTTGACCCCGATCTCGGCGGTCTCGAAGTCCCGGATCTCGCCCACCATGATGATGTCCGGGTCCTGCCGGAGGAAGGAGCGGAGGGCGGCGGCGAAGTTGAGGCCGATGTCCTCGTGCATCTGCACCTGGTTGATGCCGAAGAAGTTGAACTCGACCGGGTCCTCGGCGGTGGAGATGTTCCAGCTCACCTCGTTGAGCTTGGAGAGGGCGGAGTAGAGGGTGGTGGTCTTGCCCGAGCCGGTCGGGCCGGTGACGAGGACCATCCCGTAGGGGCGGTCGATCGCCTCCATGAAGTCCTTGAGCTGCCCCTCCTCGAACCCCAGCTTGGTCATGTCGAGCTGGAGGTTGGACTTGTCGAGGAGGCGCATCACCACCTTCTCGCCGAACAGCGTCGGGCAGACCGAGACGCGGAAGTCCATCTCCTTGCCCTTGCCCAGCTTCAGCTTGATGCGGCCGTCCTGCGGGAGCCGGCGCTCCGAGATGTCCAGCTCCGACATGATCTTGAGCCGGGAGATGATGGCGTTCCGCAGCTTCATCGGCGGCTTCATCACCTCGTAGAGCACGCCGTCGATCCGGAAGCGGACCCGGAAGTCCTTCTCGTAGGGCTCGACGTGGATGTCGGAGGCCCCCTTCTTGATGGCGTCGAGGAGGATCAGGTTCACCAGCTTGACGACCGGCGCCTCCTCGGCGCTCTTCTCCAGGTCGACGACGTTGGTCTCGTCGCCCTCGTCGGCGACCAGCGTCACCTCGGAGTCGTCGAACCCCTGCATCACCTCGTCGAGGTCCGGCCCCTTCTCAGCGTAGTACCGCTCGATCGCCTCCTTGATGGCCTGCTCGGAGGCGACCACCACCTCGACGTTGTAGCCGGTGAGGAACTTGACGTCGTCGATGGCGAAGATGTTCGAGGGGTCGCTCATCGCCACGATCAGCGAGGAGCCGGCCCGGTTCACCGGGACCACCTGGTGCTTCTCGGCGGTGGCCTTGGGGATGAGCTTCAGGACCTCCTCGTCGATGTCGAAGTCCTTGAGCGAGATCGCCGGGACGCCGTACTGCTTGGAGAGGAAGCCGGTGAGATCGGACTCGGCGATGGCGCCCTGCTTCACGAGCAGGGAGCCGATGCGCCCTCCGCTCTTGCGCTGCTCCTCCTGGGCCTTCTGGAGCTGCTGCAGGGAGATGAGGTTCTCCCGTACCAGGAGCTCGCCGAGACGTCCGGACATGGGTGGTTTCCTCGCCGGTGGAGCGCGGAGGAAACCAGGCGGCCCCCCCGCTCGAAGACGCCTCGACCTTAGCAGCCGCCTCCGCGGAGGGTCAAGGAAGCCGCCTCCGAACCGCTGGAATTCGCAGGGGGAAACCGCGGGGCCTGCCTACATCGGGGACAGCCGCCCCCTACCGGGCGCGGCGCCCGTCCCCCCGCTCCCCGTGCGCCGCCAGGATCGCCCTGGCCGCCTCCGCGTCCCGCCCGATCTGGGCGCGGAGGGCCTCGACCGAGGGAAAGCGTCGCTCCTCGCGCAACCGGGCGAGGAAGGCCAGGCGGATGGGGGCGCCGTAGAGATCGCGGCCGTCGAAGCCGAAGAGGTGGGCCTCCGGGATCGGCCCGGCGGCCGCCTCCACGGTGGGCTTCACGCCCACGTTGCACACCCCGCCGTGGAGGGAGCCGCCGGCGAGGCCGCCCTCGCCCCCCACCAGGGCCCGGACCACGTAGACGCCGTTCGCGGGGAGGAGCGCCTGCGTCTCCACGTTGGCGGTGGCGAAGCCGAAGCCGCGGCCGCGCCCCGCCCCGCGGGCCACCCGCCCGTCCAGGTCGTAGGGCCGGGTGAGGAGCAGGGCGGCCGCCTCGACGTTCCCCTCGAGCAGGAACTCCCGGATCTTGGTGGAGGAGACCACCAGGCCGTCGGCGGTCACCGGCTCCACCACCTGGAGCGCGATCCCGTGGGCGGCGAGGAGCGGGCGGAGCGCGTCCACCCGGGCCCGCTCGTGGCCGGCGGTGAAGTCGTACCCGACCACCACCTCCGCGCACCCGAGCCGGCCGGCCAGGTCGCGGGAGACGAAGGCGGCGGCCGGGGTGGCGGCGTAGGCGAGGTCGAAGGGCTGGATCACCACCGCGTCCAGGCCGGCCTCGGCGAGCAGCTCGAGCTTGCGAGGGAGCGGGGTGACCAGCGGCGGGGCGAGCTGCGGGCGGAGGACCCGGACCGGGTGCGGCTCGAAGGTGAGCACGCCCGCGCGGCCGCCCCGGGCCCGGGCCCGCTCCCGCGCCACCGCGATCAGCCGCTGGTGGCCGAGGTGCACGCCGTCGAGGTTGCCGATCGCCAGGGCGCCGCCCCGGAGGGCGCCCGCGCTCGCCGCCTCGTCGAGGGTCCGGAGCACCTGCATGCGCCGCCGTTCATAGGGCGACCCGGCGGCGCCGTCAAACAACCTCGCGGCCGGCCCGGCGGGAGCGCGGTGAGAACCACTCGGGACGCATCCGGGCGTAGCTGTCCTCGCCCTCCCGGCAGCGACAGGCTCCGCGCCATCTAGAGGAACTTCCGGCCGAAGGCGCGGGGGAGGAGCTCGCCGAGCGTGGTCTCGACCCGGCCGCCGCGCGCCCCGAGGAGCACCACCGGCAGGCCGGGGCCGGCGAGCTCGGCCAGGGTCTGCAGGCACATGCCGCAGGGAGGCGTGGGGGGCGAGGTGCCGCTCGCCACCGCCACCGCCTCGATCCGTCGCGCCCCCGCCGCCACCGCCGCCGCCGCCGCGCTCCGCTCGGCGCAGAGGGTGAGACCGTAGCTGGCGTTCTCCACGTTGCACCCGAAGTGGATCCGGCCGCCGGCCGCCACCGCCGCCCCCACCCGGAAGCGCGAGTAGGGGGCGTAGGCGCGCCGGCGGACGGCCCGGGCGGCCGCCTCCAGCGCGCGACCGCGGACGGCCCGCCCGCTCACCTAGCGCTCCTGCAGGTGACGGGCGATGGCCAGCTCCGCCTCGAGGGGGATCTCGAGGAAGCGCAGGTGCGCGCCGAAGCGGTCGCCCTCGCGCGAGACCCGGAGGACCTCGCCGATGGCCCGGATCTCCTCCCGCTCGCCGGGGAGGAGGAAGCGCAGCTCGAACCGGCTGCCGACCGGTGGGTGGAGGCCGTCGAACCAGACCCCGCCCAGGGAGAGGTTGCCCGGGCGCTCCTCGAACGACCCCCCCAGGGCGGCGTCGCGCACCAGCAGCCGCACCGCCACCCGGCCGCTGTCGCGGCGGTCGGAGGCTTGCTCCAGCCCCACCGCCCGCTCCGCCCCGGGATCGCTCCGCTCTCCCATGCCGCCTCCTCCCGAGGAGGCTACCTCCGCCCGGGCCGGGCTTTCAACGGGCGGCGCGCGGCAGGAAGGCCGCCACCAGCGCCCCGAGCCGCTCCCGCACCTGCTCCGCGGTCCGGGCCACCTCCTCGTGGGAGAGCCGCTGGCGCGACAGGCCGGCGGCGTGGTTGGTCACCACCGACAGCCCCGCCACCTTGACCCCCATGTGCCGGGCCACGATCACCTCGGGGACGGTCGACATGCCCACCAGGTCGGCGCCCATGGCGCGGAGCATCCGGATCTCGGCCGGGGTCTCGTAGGAGGGGCCGAGGAGGCAGGCGTAGACCCCGGCCGCCAGCGGGATCCCGAGCTCGCGGGCCGCCTGGTCGAGGAGGGCGGCCAGCCCGGGATCGTAGGCGTCGGAGAGGTCGGGGAAGCGGGGCCCGAGCCGGTCGTCGTTCTCGCCCGCGAGCGGGTTCTGGCCGGAGAGGTTGAGGTGGTCGGCGATCCGGACCAGGTCGCCCGGGTTCAGGGCCGGGTGCACGCCCCCCGCCGCGTTGGTGACCAGGAGGGCGCGGATCCCGAGGCCGCACAGGAGCCGGGCCCCGAAGGCCACGTCCTCCGCCGACCAGCCCTCGTAGGCGTGGACCCGCCCCTGCATGGCGACGATCGCCACCGGTCCGTCCGGGCCGGCCAGCTCGCCCAGCACCAGCCGCCCCGGGTGGCCGGCCACGCGGGAGACGGGAAAGCCCGGGATCTGCTCGTAGGGGACCGAGACGGCGCGCTCCAGCCGGTCGGCGAGACCGGACAGCCCCGAGCCGAGGATCACGCCCGCCGCCGGCGCCACGTCGGCCTGGCCCCGCACCCAGGCGAGCGCGTACTGGAGCCGGGTGTACGGGTCTGCGCGCTTGGTCATGCGAGCCTCTCGATCACGAGCGGACGGGGGGCGGGGATGGACGGGCCGATCCGGTAGGCGCGCGCCACCCGGGCGGAGATCGCCTCGCGCGGCTCGCTCCGTGGCCCGTGGTGGACCAGGCAGAGGGGCTCGCCCCGCTCGACCGGGTCGCCGAGCTTCTTCCCCACCACCAGGCCGACGGCGGGGTCGACCGCGTCCTCGACCCGGGCCCGGCCGGCGCCGAGGGCCACCGCCGCCAGGCCGATCGCCTCGCCGTCGATCGCCTCGACGCGGCCGGCGGCCGGGGAGGGGACCTCGTAGGTGCCGGCGGCGCGGGGGAGGCGGGCGGGATCGCGGATCGCGGCCGGATCGCCGCCCTGCGCACGGACGATCTCCTCGAGCTTGGCGAGCCCGCGCCCGTCGGCGATGGCCGCCTCCACCGCGGCCCGGGCGGCGGGGAGGTCCACCGCCACGCCCCCGGCGACCAGCATCTCGGCGGTGAGGGCGACCGTCACCTCCCGGAGATCGGCCGGCCCGCCGCCCCGCAGGAGCTCCACGGTCTCGGCCACCTCGAGGGCGTTGCCCACCGCGCGGCCGAGCGGCTGGTCCATGGCGGTGAGGAGGGCGCTCACCCGCTTGCCCATGCCGCGCCCGATCCCGGCCAGGGTGCGGGCCAGCTCCCGGGCCTCGCCGAGCCCCTTCATGAACGCCCCCGAGCCCACCTTGACGTCGAGGACCAGGGCGTCGATCCCCTCCGCCAGCTTCTTCGACATGATCGAGGCGGCGATGAGGGGGATGGACTCGACCGTGGCGGTGACGTCCCGCAGCGCGTAGAGCTTGCGGTCGGCGGGGGCGAGGCGCGCCGTCTGCCCGATCAGGCAGGCCCCCACCTCCCGCACCAGGGCCCGGAACCGCTCCACCGGGAGGTCCACCCGGAAGCCGGGGATGGCCTCGAGCTTGTCCAGGGTCCCGCCGGTGTGGCCGAGGCCGCGCCCCGAGATCATCGGGACCCGCACGCCGCAGGCGGCCGCCAGCGGCGCCAGCGCCAGCGAGACCTTGTCGCCCACCCCGCCGGTGGAGTGCTTGTCCACCTTGGCGCCCGGCACGTCGGAGAGGTCGAGCACGTCCCCGGAGCGGAGCATCGCCCCGGTGAGCGCCGCGACCTCGGCCGCGTCCATCCCGCGGAAGAAGACCGCCATGCAGAAGGCGGCCATCTGGTACTCGGGGATCTCCCCGCGGGTGAAGCCGTCCACCAGCTCGGCGATCGCCTCGGCCGGGACCGCCCGCCCCTCGCGCTTCGCGTGGATGACCTCGTACGCGCGCATCATGTCACCGTACGTGCTTCGTAAGCTGCGCGGCGAAGCCGCGCCCGCGGGACGGTGCGCGAGGCGAAGCCGAGGCGCGCCCGGGACCCGCGTCGCCGGGGAGGGGCCCCGACGCGCTTCGCTCGGCGGGGAGGGGGCGCAGCCCCCTTTCGAACATGCCTGGACCCTGGCGCGATTCGAGACACCGGAGGTGATCGAGAATCGCGCGCCATGGTCTAGGCGAGCTGCTCCATGAGCTTGTCCTCGATCTCGAAGTTGGCGTGCACGCTCTGCACGTCGTCGAGGTCCTCGAGGAGGTCCATCAGCCGGAGCATCTGCCGGGCCTTGTCGGGGTCGGCGAGCTTGACCGTGTCCTTGGCGACGTAGGTGATCCGCCGCGGCCCGAGCGCGAGCTTGCGCCCCTCCAGGGCGGCGGCCACCGCGTGGAGGTCGTTCGGGTGGGTGCGCACCTCGAACCCCTCGGCGTCCAGGTTCACCACGTCCTCCGCTCCGCCCTCGATGGCCGCCTCCATCACCTGGTCCTCGGTCGGCCCCGGCTTCACCTCGATCACCCCCCGCCGCTCGAAGTTCCAGGCGACCGCCCCCTCGGCAGCGAGGTTGCCGCCCCCCTTGGCGAAGGAGGAGCGGACGTCCCCGGCGGTCCGGTTCCGGTTGTCGGTCAGGCACTCCACGATCATGGCCACGCCCGAGGGGCCGTACCCCTCGTACACGACCTCCTCGTAGGCCACGCCCTCGAGCTCGCCGGTCCCCTTCTTGATCGCCCGGGTGATGTTGTCCGCCGGCATGTTCGCCTCGCGGGAGGCGTCGATGGCCGCCCGCAGGCGGGCGTTCCCGGCCGGATCCCCCCCGCCCATCCGGGCGGAGACGGTGATCTCCTTGATGAGCTTGGTGAAGAGCTTCCCCTTCGCCGCACCCTGCGCCGCCTTCTTGTGCTTGATCTTCGTCCAACGGTTGTGGCCGGACATGCGCGCTCCTCCCCGCCGCGCGGGGCCAGGCGGGCGGGCTCCCGAGGCGGAGGTAGCACGCGGAACCCCTGATTTTCAAGGATTCCGCGGGGTGCCGGGCGGCGCGGCGCCGGGCCGCGGCCCCCCTACCAGATGATCGAGTCCACCAGCTCGTCCACCATGTCCCCGAGCCGGTCGATGCCGTGCGACTTCGAGAGGAACCCGTCCGCCCCCGCCTGCTCGGCGATGGGCTCGAGCTCCTCGTCGGTCTTCGAGCTGAAGAGGATGATGGGGATCTTCTCGGTGTGGAAGTCCTGCTTCAGGACCCGGACGATGTCCTTCCCGGAGATGTCCGGCATCATCAGGTCCGTGAGGATCACCTCGGGCTGGAAGCGCTCGAGCTGGGCCTGGAACTCGAGGAGGTTCGAGGCCACCGCAACCCCGTAGCCCCGCTCCTCGAGCACGGCCTTCTCCATCTCGAGCGTGATCGCCGAGTCGTCGAGGAGGAGGATGCGCTTCTTCTCGGCCATGAGCCCTTGCTCTCCCCTGCCCTACAGCGCCGCCAGCGCGTACTCGGCCGCCCGCGCGAAGGCGCTCCCGTCCTCGGGGATGTCCGGATAGTACCCCAGGAAGGCCTGCCGCTTCCCGTCCGGCCGGCGCTTGTAGGCCTCCAGGGCGTTGCGGTAGGCGAGCCGCGCCCGGGCCACGTCGCGCTGCGCCTCGCGGCAGCGCCCCAGGAAGTAGTGGCCCAGGGCCAGGTCGGGATCGAGGAACAGGGCGCGCGACAGCTCCTGCGCCGCCTCCAGCGCCTCGCCGACGCTGAGGAGGTGGATCCCGTAGAAGAGGTGGGCCTCCGCGGAGAGCGGCTCGTAGGCGAGCGCCGCCTGGTAGGCCTCCCGGGCGCGATCGGGCTGGCGCAGGATCCCGTAGAGGTTGGCGAGGGTGAGCCGGGCGGAGAGGTCCTCCCCGCCCCGCTCCAGGAGCCGCTCCAGGAGCTCGCGCGCCGCCCCGAACCGCCCGTCGGCGAAGAGGGCCACCGCCGCGTCCAGGTACTCCTGGGGGGCGAGGGGCGCGGCCGGCGGCGGCCGGGCCGCCTCCGGGGCGCGCGGGAGCGGGATGGGGGGACTGGCCGGGCCGGGGCGGGGCAGCTGGAGGTGCCGGACCGCCGGGGGCTGCGCGGGCACGGGCACGAGGTGCTGCCGCGGCGCGGCCGGGGCGGCCGGGGGCGCCCGGCGGGTACCGTCGGGCCGCCGGTAGAGGAACGCCCCCTCCACCTCGGTCAGCTCGAACCCGTCGAAGAGCCGGAAGAGCGACTCGGAGTACCCGAGGAACAGGTAGCCCCCGGGGGCCAGGGCGCTGTGGAAGAGGGTGAGCACCTGCTGGGTGGTGGGGGTGTCGAAGTAGATGATGACGTTCCGGCAGAAGATCACGTCCCAGCCGCCGCCGTCCTCGGGGCGCGGGAAGAGCGACGAGACCAGGTTGTGCGGCCGGATGGCGGCGATGTACCGGCGCAGCCCGGCCCGCATCACGTACCGGTCGCCCTCCCGGTCGAGGTAGCGGGAGAGGAGGGGCTCGCCGATCTCCCGGACGCGGCGCGGCTCGTAGCTGCCGCGGATGGCGAAGGCCACCGCCTCGGGGTTCACGTCGGTGGCCAGGATCTCGGTCCGCTCCGCCTCGGCGCCCGCCTCGGCGGCGGCGATGGCGATCGAGTAGGGCTCCTCGCCGGTGGCGCACCCGGCCGACCAGATCGAGAGCTTGCGCCCGCCCGCCTGGGTCCGCGACACCAGCCCGGGAAGGATCGCCTGCAGGGCCTGGAACTGCCGCTCGTCGCGGAAGAAGCTGGTCTTGCCCACCGTCACCAGCGGGAGGAGGCGGCGGAGCTCCTCGTCGCCCGCCTCCGAGCGGAGCAGGGCCAGGTAGGCCCCCGAGTCGGCCTCGCCCTCGAGCGCCTCGAGGCGGGCGGCGACCGCGATCCGCAGCGCCCCGTGGCCGTCCGGGCGGACGTGGAGCCCGACCCGCTCCTTGAGGAGGGTGGCCAGCTCGACCAGGTGCTCGGCGGCGATCGGCTTCACCGGGTCAGCTCCACCAGCGCCCGCGGGATGTCGTCCAGCGGGAGCACCCGGTCCACCGCCCCGAGGTCGATGGCCGCCTTGGGCATCCCGAAGACCGCGCTGGTCGCCTCGTCCTGGGCCAGGGTCACGCCGCCGGCGTCCTTGATCGCCTTGATCCCGTCGGCGCCGTCGCGCCCCATCCCGGTGAGGATCGCCGCGCAGCAGCGCGCGCCGTAGTGCTCGGCGGCGGAGAGGAAGAGCGGGGTCACCGACGGCTTGAAGGTGTCGACCGGGGCGGCGTCGGAGAGGTGGACCTTGCCCTCCGTCACCACCAGGTGGCGCCCGGTCGGGGCGAGGACCACCGCCCCGGGGAGGAGCCGATCGCCGTGGCGGGCCTCGCGCACCCGCAGGCGGCACTCCTGGCCGAGCCAGCGGGCGAGCCCCTCGGTGAAACCGTCGGCGATGTGCTGGACCACGGCGATGGGGGCGGGGAAGTCCTCGGGGAGCCCGCGCAGGACCGTCGCCAGCGCCCGCGGCCCGCCCAGGGACGCGCCCATCACCACCAGGTCGGCGCGCCCGCTCGCCCGCGCCGGCGCCACCCGCCGCTCGCGCAGGCCGCGCAGGTGCCGGATCACCTTCACGCCGGCGAGGAGGCGCAGCCGCGAGCGGAGGAGCTGCCCGTAGGCGTCGAGGTCGGTGGTCGCCTGCGGCTTCTCCAGGATGTCGAGGGCCCCCAGGGAGAGGGCCCGGAAGCCGACCGCCTCGGTGGGGTTGGCGGTGAGCACCAGGATGGGGGTGGGCGTCTCCGCCATGATCCGCGCGATGCCCGAGTAGCCGTCGGCGTCGGGCATGTTGAGGTCCATGGTGATGACGTCCGGCCGGAGCGCCCGCGCCAGCTCGGCGGCGGCGTTGCCGTCGGCGGCCACCGCCGCCACCTCGAACCCCGGCTCGGCGGCCACGACGCGGGCGAGCAGCTCCCGGAAGAGCGCCGAGTCGTCCGCCACCAGGACCCGCACCGGCCGCCCCGCCTCCAGGCTCACGAAGCCACCCCGCAGAGCCGCTCCAGGGTGCTGGCCAGCCCCTCGGCCTCGAGCTCGCCCTTCACCAGGTAGGCGTCGGCGCCCGCGTCGACCCCGCGCCGCCGCTCCTCGGGGGCGGAGAGGGAGGAGAGGATCACGATGGGGAGGCGGAGGAAGCGGGGGGTGGCCTTCACCCGCCGGGTGAGGTCGATCCCGTCCAGCACCGGCATCTGCACGTCGGTGAGGAGCAGATGGTACTGCCCGCCCTGTAGCCGCTGCCAGCCGTCCTCGCCGTCCACCGCCTCGTCCACCTCGTGGCCGAGCGAGCGCAGCAGGGCGGCCTCCGCCTCGCGGGCGATGGCGCTGTCGTCGACCAGGAGGATCCGGAGCCGCTTCCGGTCGGCGCCGCGGCTCGCCGCCGGGGAGGCGAGGCGGCGGGCGGCGGTGACGATGTCGGGGGTGGAGAGGAGGAGGGCCACCCGCCCGTCCTCCAGGGCGGCCGCGCCGGTGACGAAGCGCATCCCCTTGAGGAAGGCTCCCGGCGCCTTGACCGCCACCTCGCGCTCGCCGAAGAGCCCGTCCACCACCACCGCCGCCCCCTCCGAGCCGTGGATCACGTAGGCGACCAGCGGGCGCTGGGCGCGCGGGCCGCCGTTGAGGGAGAGCATGGGGCCGAGGGCCACCACCGGCAGGAGCCGGTTCCGGTAGCGGATCGCCCGGATCCCGGCCACCTCGGTGATCTCCTTCGGCTCGATGCGGCCGACGCTGTCCACGTCCACGGCCGGGATGCCGTAGACGTCGTCGTCGATCCGCACGAGGAGGACCTTCATGAGCGAGAGCGACTGGGGCATCCGGAGGGTGAAGACCGTCCCCCGCGCCGGCTCCGACTCCACCGTGACCGACCCGCCCAGCGCCGTGACGCGCTTGCGGACCACGTCCAGGCCCACCCCCCGGCCGCTGGTCTCGCCCGCCTGCTCGCGGGTGGAGAAGCCGGGCATGAAGAGCAGGTCGAGGGTGGCGCGGGTGGAGAAGCTGGCCGCCTGCTGCTCGGTGATCACCCCCTTGCGCATGGCCGAGGTCCGGACCGCCACCGGGTCGATGCCCCGCCCGTCGTCCTCGACGGTGACGGCGAGGAGGTCGCCGTCGGTGCGGGCCGAGATCACCACCTTGCCGGCGCGGGGCTTGCCGAGCTGCACCCGCTCCTCGGGGGTCTCGATGCCGTGGTCGACGGCGTTGCGCACCAGGTGAACGAGCGGGTCGTTGAGGGCGAGGAGGATCGACTTGTCGACCCCGGTCTCCGCCCCCCGGATCTGGCACTCGACCTCCTTGGCTTGCTCGCGGGCCATGTCCCGGACCGCCCGCGGGAACCCGGCCAGCACGCCGGAGAGCGGGATGAGCCGGGCGGCCCCGATCCGCTCGGCGAGCAGGCCGTACTGCGCGTGGGCGGTCGAGGAGGCCTCGGTCTGGGTGCGGGCGAACCGGAAGGTATCGGAGCGGAGGAGGTGGACGTCCCCCTCGATCTGCTCCACCAGCTTGGCGCTCCGCCCATCCCGCAGCCGCTCGGCCAGGGCGATCACCCGGTCGGAGAGCCGGCCCCAGCGGGCGAAGAGGGCGTTCAGGTCGCGAGAGCGGCGGATGGAGCGGGCGCCCTCCACCAGCACGTCGCCGGCGAGCGCGGCGATCTCGTCCAGCCGATCCACGTCGACCCGGATCGAGGTGGCCGGCTTGTCGGCGCGCGGCTCGGTCCGGGGGCCGGCCGGGGCGGCGGGCCGGGCCGGCCGGGCGACGGCGGCCGCGGCCGGCCGGGCCGGGGCCGGCGCGGGCGGCGGCCGCTCCGCGCCGTCCGCGCCGTCGCGCCGGGGCCCGGCGCCGGCCGCCTCGGGGGCGGTGACCGCGGCCACGGGGTGGACCGCGGCGGGGGCCGGGGTCAGGGCCGGCGCGCCGGCGATCTGGGCCCGGAGCCGCTCGGCGAGCGCCCGGGAGGCCTCGTTCCCCTCCGCGGGGCTATCGAGCATGGGCAGGATCGCGTCGCAGGCGGAGAGGAGCGCGTCGACCCCCGCCCCGGGCCGGGAGGGGAGGGCCCTGAGCAGATCCTCGGTGGCGTGCACCACCGACGAGATCCCGACGAAGCCCATCATCCGGGCCTCGCCCTTGAGCGTGTGGAGCTCGCGCGCCAGCTCCTCCCGCAGCTCGGCGGTCGCCGACCCGCGCTCCAGCTCCAGCAGCGCGGCGGAGATCTTCTCCACCCGGTCCGCGGTGGTCTCGCGGAAGCGGGGCAGGAGCTTCTGCCGGATCTCTTCGGAGATGCCCATGCGCGGAGGTGAGCGGGCCGACGACCCCGCCGGCTACTCGACCTTGAACCGCTTCACCAGCTCGGCCAGGCGCTCGGCCAGCTTGGTGAGCTCGGAGGCGGCCCCGGTGGCCTGCTTCGAGCCGGTCTGGGCCTGCCGGGTGACCTCCTCGATCTCCGACATCGACTGGACCACCTGCTCGGTGGCGGTCCGCTGCTGCTGGGTGGCGAGGTGGA
>DATKAL010000121.1:0-3784 GCA_035498135.1 Anaeromyxobacter sp. | reverse complement strand
ATGCTCCCGTCGCTGAAGATGAGCCGGCCGGAGAGGACCTGGTCGACCAGGTTCGGGCGGTCGTACAGGCGCGCCTCCTCGAGCGTCACCGGCGTGCTCCAGTGGAGCTGGATCCAGGCCCCCGCGCCCTCGCCCTGGGTGGCCCACTCCTTGGTGGTGTCGCCGGGGTAACCGCCGATCACCCCGTCGATCGCGCTCGTGCCGAGCTGGCCGGCGGCCGCGTTCTCGCTCGAGACCGTGACCTGCGCGGTGCGGGCCAGGTCGGCGTCGCCCGGGATGGGGAAGAGGGTGACCGTGCCGGAGGTGGAGGAGGTGCCCAGGCCGGCGAGGACCGTCGCCTCGGTGGTGGCGGGGACCGGGCCGCTGAAGGCGAGGAAGGTGACGGCGGTGGCGCCCGCCGGCACCGTGACGGTCTCGGGGACCACCAGCGCCTGGGTGTCGCTCGCCAGCGAGACCACCGTGTCCCTCGGCGGGACCACCGACAGCGTCACCGTGCCGAGCGACCCGCCGCCGCCGAGGAAGCCGGGCGGCGAGAAGGAGAGGCTCGCCAGCTCGACCGGGGCGAGGGTCAGCTGCGCCGTCCTCGGACCGCGGGCGAAGGCGGCGGTGATGGTGATCGACCGCGCGTCGGGCACCTCCGCGGTGGTGATGGAGAACGTGGCGCTGGCCGCGCCCGGCGGGATGGTGACCGCGTCCGGGACCTGCGCGGCGGGATCGCTGCTCGTGAGCACCACCGTCTCGCCGTCCCCGGGGACGATCAGGTTGAGGGTCCCCTGCACCACGAAGCCGCCCGCCACGCGGTCGGGCGAGAGCACCAGGGCGTCGACCTTGGGGGAGTAGGCCTCGATCTCGGCCAGGCCGGTGCTGGTGCCGCTGGCGCGGTCGACCACCAGCTGGACGGAGGTGACGCTGCGGGCCGGGAAGCGGACGGGGAGGCCCGTCCCGTCGTTGGGCAGCGCGCCGACGGAGACCACCGAGCCGTCGCTGAAGAGGAGCCGCGCCGCCAGGATCTGATCGGTGAGGTTGACCCGGTCGTGGAGCGTCACCTGGCCGAGGATGACCGGCGCCGGCCAGGCGAGCTGGATCCACTCCCCCGCCTTCCCGTTCGCCGCCCACTCCCGGCTGGGGTCGTCGGGGAAGCCGTCCACCACCCCGTCGATCGCATTGATCCCCTCCTGCCCGGCGATCTCGCTCGACACCGTCACGGTGGCGTCCGGGGCCAGGTTCGTCGAGTCGGAGGGCGGGAAGATCGTGAAGCTGGAGGTCGGGGTGGCGCCGCCGATCTGGGCGCCGAGGACCACCGGGGTGGCGGTCGCCACCGGGCTCGTCGTCACCGAGAAGCCGGCGCTGAGCGCACCCTCGGGCACGAGCACCGCGGCCGGGGCCAGGGCGGCCGGGCTGCTGCTCGAGAGCGGGACGCTGAGGCCGCCCGAGGGCGCCGGGCTCGCCAGGGTCACGAGCCCCTGCACCGGGTCCCCCCCCAGGAGCCCGGTCGGCGTGACGCCCAGGCCGTCGACGGAGGGCTGCACGGTCACGTACCCGGTGCCGGTCGCGGTCCCGCCGCGCCCATCCAGGAGCTGGGCGGTCACGGTGAAGACGGTGGGCGTGGCGACGAGGGGCGGGCTGAACACCGCGGTGCCGCCCTGGTTGTCGACGGTGCCGCCGTCGACGCTCCAGATCGCGGACAGGGGATCGCCGTCGAGGTCCCAGCCCTGGAGGGTGAAGGCGGCCGCCCCCCAGGCGAAGATGGATTCCTGATCCGCCGCCGGCCCGGCGAGAAACCGGGGCGGCGTGTCGTCCGGCGAGCTCGGGCCGTACGCCTCGATCTCGGAGAGGCCCGCCAGCCCCTGGGCCGAGTCGATGGTGAAGCGCACCCAGGTCACCGCCCGCGGGGGGAAGGTGACCGGGGCCACCTGGCCGAAGATCGGCAGCGGGCCGACCGGGACCGCGCTCCCGTCGCTGAAGCTGAGCGTGCCCTGGAGGACGTTGTCCCAGGACGTCGTCAGGTCGTAGAGGTTCACCTGCGAGAGCACCACCGGCGCCGGCCAGGAGAGCTGGAGCCACGCCCCGTCCCGCTCGCCCTGGGCGCGCCACTGGTGGCCGCCGTCGGCGATGCCGTCGGTCGCCCGCGCGCCCGCGTTGCCGCCCGCGGTGTCCTCGGAGGAGACGGTGACGGTGGCGGTGAGGGCCCGGTTCCCCCCCACGTCGGTCACCCAGAAGAACTCGTCCTTCCGCGCGAACGAGGTGAGCCAGGGGCCGAGCTGCGAGGTGTAGGCGTTGATCGCCAGGTACTTGAGGCTGGTGGCCGGGTCGGTGGACTGCATCTCCGGCGGCACGGGGAATTGCTGGATGCGGGACCAGGCGAAGGGGGTCTGCGCCAGGCAGCACGCCGGCTCGTAGAAGGGCAGGCCGGGCACGAACCCGGTGTCGTCCACCTGCGGCCAGTGCAGCTCCCCGGGGGCGGGCGCCTCCACCCAGACCACGCTCTCGTTCAGGCGGGTGGGGAGCGCCGCGCCCTGCTTCTGGAGGGCGACCAGGGCCTCGCGCACGAAGTAGCCGGTGGCGGCGTGATCCCCGTGCTCGTCGACCCATGCGGTGGTGTACACGTCGTCGGGCCGGTAGGTGGAGAAGAGCGCCTCCAGGTCGAAGAGGACCGAGTCGCGGCTGTAGGGGGCGGGCGCGCCGGTGAGGTAGGTGTGGAAGTCCAGGCCGCCGAGACCCCGGGCGCCGTAGGTGGCGGTCATCCCCGCCGGCGAGGCGTACACCTGCGATCCCGAGGCGCTCTGCCAGAGGCCCTGGAGCGCGCTGTCGCCGTAGCCGAGAAAGATGACGTCCTGCTCGGGGAGGCCGAGGATCCCGGCCGCCGCGACCGACTCGCCCTCCCGCATCAGGCCGACGTCCACGCCGTTCAGGTCGCCGTTGGTCATGATCGCGATCACCACCGTGTCGCCGGCGTCGATCGCGGCGCGGATCCGTCCGCCGGCGATGAGCGTCTCGTCGTCGGGGTGGGGCGCGACCACCATCACGGTTCGCGCGGAGGCGGGCGTGGCGAAGGTGCAGAGCGCCGCGACGAGGCAGGACTCCAGGAGCCGATGCGCGGCCCCCGGCCGTGAACTCACCGTGAACATAACCCCCCCAGGGATGATTGAGGCCATTGTAGACGCCGGCGGTTCCAGGGCACGTCGCGTCACCGCGGGATGGCCTGGTTGTCGCGCCGGCCGGCGGGACGCGCTCCGGGCCGCTCCCTCGGCGCGGCCGCGGCGCCGTCCCGGAGATGGCCGAGGCCATTCGGAGATCTCCACCGGCGACGCCGCGCCCCGGGGGACCAGGGTCCGCACCGCTCGGCCTCCGCATGGGGCCCACGACGGGTCGTCCCAGGTGGGGCGGTATGGATTCCGCGTGCCGTACGCCCGGCTACCGCACGCCGCGTGAGGGTCCAGCGTCCTCCGAAATGGACCGGCGGGAGCCCGTTCCTTGACGCAGCCCCCGTCGGGGCCCAGCATGCCCGCTCCTCGATGACCCCGGATCCCTACGCCTCGCTCCGCGCTCCCGAGTACCGCGCCTACCTCGTCTCGATGGGCGCGGTCTTCCTCGCCACCCAGGTCCAGAGCGCGGTCCTCGGGTGGCAGGTCTATGCCATCACCCGCGATCCGCTCTCGCTCGGGCTGGTCGGGCTCTCGGAGGCGGTCCCGTTCCTCTCCCTGACGCTGTTCGGGGGGTGGGCGGCGGATCGGATGGACCGCCGCGCGCTCTCGCTGCTCGGGCTCCTGGCGCTCGGCACCAG
>DATKAL010000120.1:0-4391 GCA_035498135.1 Anaeromyxobacter sp. | reverse complement strand
CGTGCCGGATGCCCTGGCCCGCAGCCAGGCCGCCCTGCTGCGGCTGGGCGTGTTCCGCTCCGTGAGCCTGCGGCTCCAGGAGCCGGAGACGCCGCTCGAGACCAAGGACCTGCTGGTGGAGCTGGTGGAGCGCCCCTACGCCACCCTCACCCAGTCGGGCGGCTTCTCCCTCGCCGAGGGGCCGCGGGCCGAGATCGAGTACACCCGGCCGAACGTGCTCGGGCGCGCCATCGAGCTCACCCTGCGGGGCAAGGTCAACTACCCCATCAACATCTTCGACCTCCGCCCGGACCTGGTGGGGAAGCCCCCCCAGCAGCGCTTCGAGGGGCGGGCCGACACCGGCCTGCGCTGGGCCCGCGTCGAGCTCCTCCCCTTCGCCGCCGGAGGGCGGAGCGACCTGGTCGGCGAGGTCCTGCACCGGCGCGCCTACGACCTGAAGCGCGGCGCCGGGGTGCTGGGGATCGACGTGGGCCTCTCCTCCCGGATCGCCTTCGCGCTCCAGTACGACCTGGAGGTGGACGACATCCGCCACAGCGGGGTGCAGACGGTGATCACCCAGGCCGACCTGGAGCGGCTCCGCTTCGACGAGGGCGTGACCACCCTCCACTCGCTCCGCCCCACCGTGACCTTCGACTACCGGGACAACTCCGCCCACCCGCACCGCGGCTGGTTCGCGAGCGGCTCGGCCACCTGGGCCCACTCGCTCGGCGACGCCAGCACCCCCGGGGGATCGCCGAGCAAGGTGCTCGGCTTCCTCCCCGGCTCCCAGTACCACACCAACCTGGTGAAGCTCTGGGGCACGCTCTCCGGCTACCTGCCGGTGGGGGACGCCACGGTGCTCGCGCTCTCCCTGCGCGGCGGGCGCGTCTTCCCCCTCGATCCCGAGTCCCGCACCATCGTCCCCATGCGCTTCTTCCTGGGCGGCGCGTCCACCATGCGGGGCTACGCGGACGAGGAGATGATCCAGCAGGACGTCCGGCCCATCCTGGCCGCGCAGGCGCGCCAGTGTGCCACCTCGCTCACCGGCATCGGCTGCACCGAGAAGGGGCAGCAGATCGCGAGCGGGCAGATCCCCGTCTCCGAGGGCGGCGAGGCGTTCATCCTCTGGAAGGCCGAGCTCCGGGTGGCCATCACCCGGGCCCTCGAGATCGGGCTCTTCGCGGACCTGGGCAACCTCTGGCTCGACCCCACCAAGCTCCAGCCCTTCGACGTCCGGGTGAACGCCGGGTTCGGGCTACGGTTCGTCACCCCCATCGGGCCGGCGGCGCTCGACTTCGGGTGGAACGTGCAGCCGGACACGCGCATCAACGAGCGGTCCTTCGCCCCCAACTTCGCCATCGGCCTGTTCTGAGCGCCGGCCCTCCGGCGCGCCCCGCCCCGCGGGATCAGGCGGGGAAGCGGGCCACCACCTCGTGGAAGGTCTCGAACACGTCGTGCCGGAGGCCGCGCTCCCGGCAGTACTCGACGAGCGACGAGCCGGAGCGGGCGAAGACGTGGTCGGCGGCGTCCGCGGCGTGGCGATCGCCGGTGCCGTCCCCGCAGAGGAGCACCTTCTGCCCGCGCCCCTGGAGCTCACGGACCACCAGCCCCTTGCAGAAGCCGCAGGAGCCGCAGTCCGCCCCGTGGAAGGCGACGGTCAGCCCCTCGGGCGAGCAGGTGGCCCGGTTGGCCCGCACCTCCAGGTGGGCGCGGAGCTCGGGCGGGAGCCCGGCGACCACCGGCTCGATGTACGCGTCCAGGCCGGAGGAGACCACCAGGAAGGGCCGGCCGGCGGCGCGGCAGCGCTCGAGGAGCTCGACGAACCCGGGGCGCCAGACGGCGCGCGACCGGGCGAAGGCGGCGATCTCGGCGCGGCCCGCGCGGATGGGGCCGAACACGTGCGCGAGCAGGTCGCCGAAGCGCAGCTCGCCCGCCTGGTAGCGGGCCACCGCGTCGCGGTACGACGCCTCGCCGGCGAAGCGGGCCGCGACCTGGTCTCCCAGGTCCTCGGTGAGCGCGGTGCCGTCGAAGTCGCAGACGATGGTCCAGGGCGGGCGCACGGGAGCCATCCTCTACACCGGCCGCTCGGCCACCGCCATCACCCCGAACCCGTCCAGCACCGGCCAGGCGCGCGCGCCCGAGAGCCCGGCCGCCTCGAGGAGCGCCGCCAGCCCCTCCTCGTCGAAGCGCCGGTGCAGGCCCGACATGCCCCGCCAGAGGAGCATCGAGGCGGCGCAGCGTGGCCCGCGGCGGAGCGTGGCCCGGAGCGCCGGCCGGCCGGCGCGCGGCTCGAGGAAGGCCACCCGCCCGCCGGGCCGCAGCGCCCGGCAGAGCTCCCGCAGGGCGGCGGCCGGGTCGGGGAGCAGGTAGAGGACGCTGTGGCCGGTGGCGCCGTCGAGGGCGCCGGCGCGGAGTGGGAGGGCGAGGGCGTCCGCCCGGAGGAGCGGGAGCGGGACCCCGGCCGCCCGGGCGGCCCGGGCCGCCCGGCGGAGCATGGCCGCGGAGCGGTCCAGGCCGATGGCCGCGCGCCGGGGCTCGCCCGCGGGCGCCTCCAGCGCGCTCGCCCCCGGGCCCACCCCCAGGTCGAGCACGCGCGGACCCGGGACGAGCGCCGCCAGGGCGCGGCAGTCGCTCCGCCAGGCGGCGTGGTCGGTGAGCGCGGCGTAGACGGCCGCGGCTGGGCCGAAGGCGAGGGCGGCGGCGCGGCGGCGCGCGCTATCCCGGAGGGAGCCGGTCGTAGAGGAGCCCCCAGCGCACGCCGCGGTCCGAGACCGTCAACCGGTCGAAGCCCATGGCCCGCATCGCCTCCGCCACCACGATCCCGCCGGCCAGGATCACGTCCGCCCGCTTGGGCTCCATCCCCGGGAGCGCCGCCCGTTCCGCCACCGTGAGCCGGGCGAGGCGGGCGACGAGGACCTCGACCTCGCCGAGCGCCATGGCGGCGCCGTGGACGCGCGCCGGGTCGTAGGCGGGGAGGGCGAGGGACACGGCGCAGAGGGTGGTGACCGTCCCGGCCACGCCGACCAGCCGCGCCCCGGGGCAGGGCGCGAGCGCGCCGGCCGGCCGGAGCGCCTCGCGGGCCCCGCTCCGCAGCGCCTCCAGCTCCCCGGGCCCGGGGGGATCGCGGCGCACGTGGCGCTCGGTGAGGCGGACCGCGCCCACCTGCAGGCTGACGCGGGCGCGGGGGGCCGGGCCCTCGCCCACGATGACCTCGGTCGAGCCGCCCCCGACGTCGAGGACCGCGAGCGGGCCGCCCGCCCCGAAGTCGCGGAAGGCGCTCCCGTAGACCAGGCGGGCCTCCTCGTCGCCGGAGATCACCTCCGGCGCCAGCCCGGCCGCGGCCCGCGCCGCCGCGAAGAACTCGGCGCCGTTGCGGGCGTCCCGCGCGGCGCTGGTGGCCACGCAGGAGATCCCGGCCGCCCCGAGCGCCCGCGCCTCGCGCGCGTAGCGGGCCAGGACCTCGACCGTCTCCCGGATCGCCGCCGGGTCGAGCCGGCCGGTGGCGTCGACCCCGCGGCCGAGGCGGGTGATGTCGGCCCGCTCCACCAGGGGGACGACCGTTCCCCCGCGCCGCTCCGCCACGAGGAGCAGCACCGTGTTGGTCCCGACGTCGATGGCCGCCCAGCGCATGGCGATCCGCCTACCGCGGGAGCGGTCCCCAGGCCGGCGAGGAGAGATCGATCCCCTTGCCCGGCGCGATCACCGTCTGGTGATCGCCCTTGGGGTCCGACACCACCAGCCCGGAGCCGCCGTTGCGGTCGGTGCGGAAGACCAGCAGCCGGCCGTTGGGGGCCCAGGAGGGCTCCTCGTTGGTGCGCCCCTGGTCCTGGGTGATCCGGGTGATGGCGCCGCCGTCGGGGGCGACCAGGAACACGTCGAACACCTTCCGCTCGTCGCGGGCGGTGAAGGCGATCTGGTCGCCGCGCGGGCTCCACTGCGGGGTCTGGTTGTAGTTCCCCTGGAAGGTGAGGCGGCGCGGCTCCGAGCCGTCGGCGTTCATCACGTAGATCTGGGGGGTGCCGGCCCGGTCGGAGGTGAAGGTGATCCGGCGGCCGTCCGGCGACCAGCAGGGGGAGACGTCGATGGCCGGGTCGCGCGTCAGCGCCCGGGCGCCGGTCCCGTCGGCGTTCATCACCCAGATGTCGGTGTTGGCCCCCTCGGTGATGCTGAAGGCGATCCGGGAGCCGTCGGGGGAGTAGACGCCTCCCATGGTGTTGGCGCGGCCGCCCAGGGGGCGGAAGGACCGATCCGCGAGGCGGTAGGCCCAGAGCTCCGGCCGGCCGGTGCGGTAGCTGGTGAGGAGGATCTCCCTGCCGTCCGGGCGCCAGGCGGGGGCGAGCAGGATGGTCCGCTCGGAGAGGAGCACGCGCGGCGTGCCGCCGTCGACGTCGTAGAGGACCAGCTCCCAGGTC
>DATKAL010000119.1:0-2606 GCA_035498135.1 Anaeromyxobacter sp. | reverse complement strand
CTTCGGCCCCGGGCCGAAGGAGAACCCGAGGGTGACCTGGTAGCCGTCCTTGGGGAGGTAGTTGAAGCCGAGCGCCATGCCGGTGGTGGGGAGGAGGCGCCAGCGGATCGCCGCGCCCAGGTTGGCGCCGCGCGGGGTCTGGAGCCCCTCGAGCACCGCCTCGAGGCTGCTCCGGTGGAGCACGGTGAGCGCGCCACCGTAGACCAGGCCGCGGGCGCCCCCCGCCTCGCCGCCCACGAACGCCGCGAAGCGCAGGTGGCCGTCGTCGGGCGTCGAGGCGATCAGGCGGGAGCCCAGCACCGGGTTCCCCTTGCCGTTCAGGTCGTCGAGGGTGCCGTCGAGGGCCAGGCCCAGGAGGCGATCTCCGGCCGGGAGGAGCTGGTACTTCAGGGCGCCGCCGAACTGGATCCGCTCCGGCACGGGATCGCCCGGCTGCCCCCACTTCCGGACGCTCAGGCCGGCCTCGAGGCGCTGGGCGACGCCGCCCACGACGTAGAGGGGCAACGCGCCGAGGTTGACCTCCTGGCCCTTGGGCGCGTCGAGCCGGAACTCGGCCCCGAGGAGCCCCGAGCCGACCGGCGCCACCTCGGCGTCCGGGACGTCGAGGATCCCCGACTCGCCCGTGCGGGCGGGGAAGAGGCTCGCCGCGCCGGCGGGTGCGGCGACCAGCAGCAGGGCTGCAAGCGTGGCGGGGGCGAGCGCTCTCACGTCACTCCTGGCCGCCTTCGCGCTCCTGGGGAACCCCGACCCGCGCCACCGGACGGGTGAGGCCGAACTGGGTGAGGGTCCGCTCCACGCTCCGGACGCTCACCGCGTGGCCGAGCCGCGTCAGGTCCTCGGCGATCGCCGCCGCGCCGCGCTCGGGGTGGCGCAGGCGGGCGGTGACGATGAAGCGGACCACCTCCAGCGGGCGGCGCCAGGGGCCCCGCGGGCCCGGAGGCCGCGCCTGGAGCCCCTCGAGCCCGCTCTCCCGGAAGCGGCGGAGCTTCTCGTAGTAGGTGCTCCGGGAGCGCCCGTAGTCGGTCAAGACCTCGTCGAGCGAGCGCCCGCTGGTCTCCCCGTCGATCAGCATGGCGAGATCGACGGCCGCCTCGTCCTCCAGCCGGACGGGCAGGGAGCCACCGGGGCCGCGGATCTCGTGGACCGGGAGGCGCTTGATCATGCGCCGGCCGCCCCGGCGCGCGCCAGCGCCGCCTGGTCGATGGTGATCGCCGCCCGGGCCCGCAGCTCCCTGGCCCTCGCCAGCACCGCCGCCTCCCGCTTCTCCGCGCCGGCGCGCGCCGCCGCGTCGGGGAGGACCTGCTCGAAGGGGCGGCCGTAGGCGGCGGCGTTCCGCCCGTAGAACTCCTGGATCTCGGCCTCGCTCGGGGGCGGGGCGGAGGCGCGGATCCGGTCGGCGAGCGCCAGGGCGAGGACGTTCCGCTCCGCCACCGCCGCGCGCGCCAGCGTCTCGGGCCGCTTCTCGTAGCCGCGCTGCACGGCCACGTCCTGGAGCAGGCGCGCGTCGATCTCGCGCCAGGCGAGCTGGATCTTGATGGTCGGACCGGCCATGTGGCCCGACCCGGCGGCCACCGCCTCGAGCGACGGGTGGATGTCGCGGTAGCGGAGCGAGCGGCCGCCGACGGTGGCGAGGACGTGGTCGAGCTCGGCGGGACTCGCCTGCAGCCCCTGGAGGCCCTGGAGGAAGGGCTCGTCGAGCGTGACGCCGGCCTGCTTCCGGAGCTGGCCGGTGTAGTGGGAGACGGCCTGGGCGGTGAGCTCCTTGCGGGCGTGGCGGAGGACCGCCTCCCGCCGGGCGGCGTACTCCGCCTCCGCGGCGACGTTCAGCTCGATCACGCGGGCGACGGCGAACCCGTTCTTGAGGGCCACCGGGCCGACCAGCGCGCCGGGGGCCGCGCCGAAGACCGCCTCGGCGAGGGCCGGATCGAGCTGCGCCCGGATCGCCTCCGGGGCCCCGCCGTCCCGGGGGGCCACCTTGGCGATGAGCGCCGCCCGGGCCTCGGCCTCGAGCGAGCCCCCCTGGGCCAGCCGATCGCGCGCCGCCTGGGCGGCGTCCTTCGTCTCGTAGATCAGGAGCTGCAGGCGGGCCGAGTCGGCGGTGCCGTGGAACATCCGCCGGAGGGCGTCCTCCGGGGGCGAGATGCCGCTCGCGATCTCGGTCTCGACCAGGACCTCGGCGGCGATCCGGCGCCGCTCCGCCTCGAGCCGCGCGGCGACGGCCGGCTCCTGGCGCAGGCCGAGCCGCTCCCCCTCGGCCGCCAGCAGGGCCTCGTCGACCAGCGAGGCGAGCACCTCGGCGGGCTGGAGCGACTCCCCGCGGGCGCGGAAGTCGCTCGCCCGCCGGACCACGGCGCTGCGCGGGATGGCGATCCCGTCCACGCGGGCGACCACCTCGTCGCCGGGCGCGGCCGCCAGCGCGGCGAGGAGGAGGGCAGGGGCGATCACGGGGCGACCCCGGCGCCGTCCCCACCGGCTCCCGGGGCGGGGCCGCCGCTGCCGGCGCCGGTCGGGGCGAGGCCCTGCGGGCGGGCGCGGGAGACGAGGTTCTTCAGCTCGGGGTGCTTGCCGCTCTTGTCGCCGTGGCAGCCGTCGCACATCTCCATCGA
>DATKAL010000118.1:0-9876 GCA_035498135.1 Anaeromyxobacter sp. | reverse complement strand
CCCGCCTCCAGGTCCGCGTCCACGATCGCCCTCGGCATGATCGCGATCCCCTGCCCGCCGAGGAGCGCGGTCCGCATCACCACCACGTTGTCGACGATCAGGTTCCCCGAGACGGGGATCGCCACCGGCGGACCGGCGAAGAAGGTCCAGGTCTCCCGGTCCGGGCGCCCCGCCAGCCGCAGGCAGTTGTGCTCCGCGAGGTCGTGCGGGGTCCGGGGGAACCCGCGCTCCTCCAGGTAGGCGGGCGCGGCGCAGGCCACCCGCCGGTCGGTCCCGATGCGGCGCGCGATCAGGGTCGACTCGGTGAGCCGCGCCGCCACCCGGATGGCCACGTCGAAGGACTCCTGGATCACGTCGGCGGCCTGGTCGGAGAGCGAGAGGTCGAGCCGCACCTCCGGGTAGCGCTCGGCGAAGGACGGCAGCTCCCGGGCCAGGCGGAAGAGTCCCAGGCCGACCGGCGCCGTCACCCGCAGGAGGCCGTGGGGGCGCCGGCCGACGTCGGCCACCACCTCCACCGCCTCCTGGGCGGCACGCAGCAGGTGCGCGCAGCGCTCGTACAGGCGCGCCCCCTCGGCGGTGAGCGACATGCGCCGGGTCGTGCGGCGGAGCAGGCGCACCCCCAGCCGCCCCTCGAGCTGCGCCAGCCGGGCGCTCACCGCCGACTTGGACAGGCCGAGCCTCGCCGCGGCGGCGGTGAACGACTTCGCCTCCACCACCCGGGCGTAGACCGCCAGCGAGCGCAGATCCTCCAGCGTCGGCTCCATCCGCTGTCCTCCTCAGGGAACGATCTTGTCGTCGCGGACGCCTAATCCGGAGGCGGCCCCGCCGCTATGCATCAGCCAGCCAAACCACGAGAGGAAAGGAGCAGCACGATGACACCCTCCATCCGGATGACCCTCGCGGCCGCGATCCTGGCGGCGAGCCCCCTGGCGCTCGCCGCCGCGGCGCCGGCCTCGACCGACGAGGCGCGGAGCCTGGCGGGCGCCCGCCTCGAGGCGGCACCCCCCTGTCCCGACCAGGCCTTGCCCGCCGGGGCGCAGGTGGCGTCGAGCACGGACGAGGCCCGGGCGGTGATGGCCGGGGCGCAGCCGCTCGAGCAGGTCGGTCAGCGCCGCGACCTGCCCGCGAGCGCGACCCCCTCCAGCACCGACGAGGAGCGGGCGCTCACCGCCGCCTGGCTCGACGGGACCGCGCCCGGGCCCGCCGCGTGCGTCGCCTCCCTGGCCGGCTCCACCGGCAACGGCTAGGCTCGGCGCCGGCGACCGCGCGCCCCTCGGGCCCGCGGTCACCGGTAGTCGGTGAGCTTCCTGCGCCCCTGCCCGAGGCGAGGCTCCGCCCTCGCCTGGCAGGCGGGGCACCGGGTGGCGTAGGGCATCACCGCCAGCCGGCGGGGATCGATCTCCTCCTCGCAGTCCTCGCAGAGCCCGAAGTCCTCGGGCGCGCTCCGAAGCTTGGCGAGGGCGCGGTCGATCCGGGCCACCAGGTCGGCCTGGCCGCGGTTCCGCTGCGAGGCGAGCACCTGGAGCATCTCCGACAGCGCCTGGGCGTCCTCGTCGGCCACCCCGGCGGTGGCCGGGTCGGTGCGGTTGGGCTCGATCCTGACCGGGCCGGCCTGGGTCGCGGCGGCACGGAGCCCCTCGAGGGCGCGCTGGATCCGGCCGCGCTGCTTCGCGTTCACGCCTGGAGCCTACCGCGCCCGGGCCAGGTCCGCGCTACCAGCGCGCCACGCAGGCCATCGCCACGCCGCCGGCGGGCGCGGGCGGCGGCCGGTGCGCGTCGCAGGCGCGGTCCACCGAGCGGAGCCGGGCGACCATCTCGTCCGCGGGGATCGCGCCCATCACCCGGTCCGGCACCTCGCGCCCGTGGGCGTCGAGGAAGACCACGGTCGGCATCCCCACCACCCCGAAGCGCTCGGCCAGGGCGGTGAAGGCGTCGGACCCGTCCGTGCCGTCGAGCTTCACCGCCACGAACCGGGCCGCCTCGGCCCGCACGCCCGGCCTCGACCAGGCGATCTTGTCCAGCTCCTTGCAGGCGGTGCACCAGTCCGCCCAGAAGTCGAGGATCATCGGCCGCCCCTCGGCGCGGGCCAGGGCCACGCCCTCGTCGTACGAGTGCACCCAGGCGAACCCGCTCGCCGCCCGGGCCCGCTCGCGGGCGCTCGCCGCGCCGACCGCGTAGGCGATCCCGCCCACCAGGAGCGCCACGCCGAGCCCCTTGGCGAGCCGCGCCGGGCCCGGGGCGCCGAAGCCGCCGTGGAGGGCGCCGAGGAGGACGCCGGCCGCGGCCACCCCCGCCGCCAGGAAGGCCGCGGCGCGCGCCGCGGAGAAGGCCGGCCGCAGGGCGGGGATCGCGCCCTGGAGGAAGACCAGGGCGGCGGCGAGGAGCGCCACCCCGAAGACCGACTTCACCGTGTCCATCCAGGGCCCGCTCTTCGGGAGCGAGATGGAGAACGCGCCGATGAGGAAGAAGAGCAGCCCCATCCCGAGCGCGTAGGCGAACATGATCCCGAGGCCGAAGGCGACCGAGCCCTTGGCGGCCACGAAGGCGAGCGCGGCGGCGAGCACCGGACCGGTACAGGGGGCGGCGATGATCCCGGCCACCAGCCCCATCCCCAGGGCGCCGGCCCTCCCCGCCCCGCCCACCCCGGAGAGGCGCGCCTGCCAGGAGGAGGGGAGCTGGAGCTCGAAGGCGCCGAACATCGAGGCGGCCATGGCGGCGAGCACGAGGGCCACGCCCCCGAGCACCCAGGGGTTCTGCATCACGCTCCCGAAGGCGCGCCCGGTGAGGGCCGCCCCGACCCCGAGGGCCGAGTACATGACCGCGATCCCGAGCACGTAGAGGCTGGAGAGCGCGAGCGCCTCGCCGCGGGAGGCGGCCTTGCGGGCGCCGAAGATGGAGACGGTGATGGGGATGAGGGGGTAGACGCAGGGGGTGAGGCTGGTCGCCACCCCGCCGGCGAAGGCCACGGCGAAGGCCAGCAGCGAGCCCTGGGCGAGCAGCGCACCGAGCCGCAGATCGCTCCCGGCGCCGGCCGACCCCAGCCCCGCCAGGTCCGGGAGCCAGGCGACGGCCGCGAAGACGGCGGCGGCGAGGAGCATTCTGCGGAGCATGCCCATTTCGGGATAGTTCCTCATCAAAGAAAAATTCTGCTGTCGCCCTCGATGTTTGCTAAATGGAGGTCGCTTGACCGGGTAGCCGTTTTCCTTATACTCGACCGAGGTCGTCCATGTTCGGGGGCGGCTGGCCCACCGGTATTATTGAGAGGTCCGGGGAGCGATGAAGATTCCCATCTACATGGACTACCACGCCACGACCCCGATGGACCCCCGGGTGCTCGAGGCGATGCTCCCCTACTTCACGACGGAATTCGGGAACGCGGCCTCGAAGAGCCACGTCTTCGGGTGGAGGGCGGAGGAGGCAGTCGAGGCGGCCCGCGAGGAGGTCGCCTGCCTCGTCGGGGCCACCGCCAAGGAGATCGTCTGGACGAGCGGGGCGACCGAGTCCGACAACCTCGCCATCAAGGGGGCGGCGAGGTTCCTCTCCGGCAAGGGCAAGCACCTCGTCACCTGCAAGACCGAGCACAAGGCGGTCCTCGACTCCATGCACGCCCTGGAGCGGCAGGGCTTCGAGGTCACCTTCCTCGACGTGGAGCGGGACGGGCGGCTCGACCCGGCGCGGGTGGCGGCCGCGCTCCGGCCCGACACCCTCCTCGTCTCGGTGATGCACGCCAACAACGAGACCGGCGTGGTCCACCCCATCGCCGAGATCGGGGCGATCACCCGCGCCCGCGGCGTGCTCTTCCACTGCGACGCGGTCCAGTCGGCGGGGAAGATCCCCTTCGACGTGGAGGCGGCCAAGGTCGACCTCGCCTCCCTCTCCGCCCACAAGATGTACGGGCCGAAGGGGGTGGGGGCGCTCTACGTCCGGCGCAAGCCGCGGGTCCGGCTGGTGGCGGAGATGGACGGCGGCGGGCACGAGCGCGGGTTCCGCTCCGGCACCCTGAACGTCCCCGGCATCGTCGGGTTCGGGAAGGCGGCGGTCCTCGCCCGGGCGGAGCGGGAGGCGGAGGGGGCGCGCGTGCTCGCCCTGCGGGAGAAGCTGCGCAAGGGGATCCTGGCCGAGCTCGACCTCGTCACGCTGAACGGGAGCCTGGAGGATCGGCTCCCCGGGAACCTCAACCTGAGCTTCGCCTACGTGGAGGGCGAGGCCCTGATGATGGCGGTGAAGGACGTGGCGGTCTCCTCCGGATCGGCCTGCACCAGCGCCTCCCTCGAGCCCTCGTACGTGCTCCGGGCGATGGGGGTGACCGACGACCTCGCCCACTCCTCGATCCGCTTCGGGCTGGGCCGCTTCACCACCGAGGACGAGGTGGCCTACGTCGTCCGCCTGGTGGCCGAGAAGGTGCGCAAGCTGCGCGAGATGTCCCCGCTGTACGAGATGGTGAAGGAGGGCGTGGATCCGAGCCGGATCGAGTGGGCCAACCCCCACTAGAACCGGTCGGACCCCGCCCGGCTCCAAGCGGAGAGAGGGAAGGAACCGAGATGGCGTACTCCGAGAAGCTCCTCGACCACTACGAGAACCCGCGCAACGTCGGGTCGCTCGACAAGAGCGACCCGGACGTGGGGACCGGGCTGGTCGGGGCGCCGGCCTGCGGCGACGTGATGAAGCTGCAGATCAAGGTGGATGACCAGGGCGTGATCCAGGACGCCAAGTTCAAGACCTTCGGCTGCGGCTCGGCGATCGCCTCCTCCTCCCTGGTCACCGAGTGGGTGAAGGGGAAGACGGTGGACGAGGCGCTCACCATCAAGAACACCGACGTGGCGAACGAGCTCAACCTCCCGCCGGTCAAGATCCACTGCTCGGTCCTGGCCGAGGACGCGATCAAGGCGGCCATCGCCGACTGGCAGAAGAAGAACGGGCGGACCCCGACGGTGAAGCCGGACACGGTCCAGGGCGACCGGGCCGAGCTGGCCAAGAAGGGCGCGCTCAAGTCGGGGATCTAGGAGGCGCCATGGCGGCGGCGATCGAGATCAGCGAGAAGGCGGCGGTCCGCATCAAGGCCCTCTCCGGCGAGAAGGGGACGCCGGCCGGCGGGCTCCGGCTGGGGGTGAAGGGCGGCGGCTGCTCCGGCCTCTCCTACTTCATCGACTGGGCGGCCGAGCCGGCCCGCTTCGACCAGGTGATCGAGCGGGACGGAGCGCGCGTCTTCGTCGACCCGAAGAGCGCGGTCTTCCTCGCCGGCACCACCATCGACTGGCAGCAGACGCTGATGCAGACCGGCTTCGTGTTCCGGAACCCCAACGTGAAGAGCGCCTGCGGCTGCGGGGAGTCCTTCACGGTCTAGGGCGGATCGCCTCCGCCGCCCGAGGCGGGACCGGCCGGCGAGAGACGAGGAGACCGCGTGCTGCACTGCTGGAGCTGCAAGATCCAGGAGGAGGAGCCGACCCCCTTCTGCCCCAGCTGCCGGAAGATCCAGCCGGTGGGCCGGACGGAGGACTACTTCTCCCTCCTCGGGCTCCCCCGGCAGTTCGGCCTCGACGGGCAGGAGCTGGACCGGCGCTTCCGCGAGCTGTCTCGCACCCTCCACCCCGATCGCTACGCCCGGGCCGAGGCCCGCGAGCGGCGGCTCTCGCTCGAGCGGGCCACCCGGCTCAACGACGCCCACCGGTACCTCAGGGACTGGCGCCTGCGGGCCGCCTACCTCCTCAAGCTCGCCGGCACCGACGTCTTCGCCGAGGGGAAGACCTTCGCCGACCCCGACTTCCTCGAGGAGCAGCTGGAGTGGCGGGAGGCCCTGGCCCTCGCCCAGGCGGACGGCGACGCGGCCGGGCTGGCCCGGATCGCCGAGCGGGCGCGCGCCCGGCTGGCGGAGTTGGAGGGGGAGGTGGCCGGCCTCTTCGACGACCCGGAGTGGTTCTCCGAGCTGGTGATCGAGATCGCCCGCCGCCTCTCCCGCGCCCGGTACTACGAGAACATCGTGGCCGACGCGGAACGGGCCGGCGCGGCCCGGCGGGTGTAGTACAAGGACGCATGCCCCGCGCCATCGGGATCGACCTCGGGACGACCAACTCCCTCGTCGCGCACGTGGACGAGCGGAACCGGCCGGCGGTGCTCCCCGCCGACGAGGGGCGGCCCCTGCTCCCGTCGGTGGTCTGGTACGGCCCGGCGGGCGAGCTCGAGGTGGGCGCCGCCGCCCGGCGGAAGGCGCCCGAGCGGCCGGTCGACACCGTCCTCTCGGTGAAGCGGTTCATGGGGCGCGGTCCGGGCGACGTCCGCCCCGAGGACCGCGGGATCTACCAGTTCGACGAGTCCGGGGCGGTGGTGAAGCTCCGGGTGGGAGGCGGGGCCCGGGCGGTGACGCCCATCGAGGTCTCCGCCGAGATCCTCCGGGTGCTGAAGCGCCGGGCGGGCGAGGCCCTGGGCGACGTCCCGGGCGGCTGCGTGATCACCGTCCCCGCCTACTTCGACGACTCCCAGCGCCAGGCCACCAAGGACGCGGGCCGGCTGGCCGGCCTGGACGTCCTCCGGCTCCTGAACGAGCCCACCGCCGCCGCGCTCGCCTACGGCCTCGACAAGCAGGTGCAGGGGACCTTCGCGGTCTACGACCTGGGGGGCGGCACGTTCGACGTGTCGATCCTGCGGCTCGACCAGGGCGTCTTCGAGGTGCTCTCCACCGGCGGCGACACCCACCTCGGCGGTGACGACTTCGACCGGGTGCTGGCGCGGCGCCTCATCGATCGCGGGCTGACCCCGCGGGCGGCCGCCCCGTCGCCGGCGGTCCTGCGGGGCGCGGTGGCGGCCGCCCAGCGGATCCGGGAGACGCTCAGCGCCGAGCCCGCGGTCGAGGCCTCGGTGGAGCTGCCGGAGGCCTACCGCCTCGACGTCCGGCTCACCCGGGCGGAGCTGGAGGAGCTGATCCTGCCGGTGGTGGAGCGGACCACCGAGCCCTGCCGGGCGGCGCTGCGGGACGCGGGCGTCGCCAGGGTCGACGGGGTCGTGCTGGTGGGCGGGGCGACCCGCACGCCCCTGGTCCGCCGCCACGTCCGGGCCCTCTTCGGGCTGGAGCCGCTCACCGACCTCGACCCGGACACGGTGGTGGCCCTGGGGGCGGCGGTCCAGGCGGACGCCCTCGACCGCGGCGGCCGCGAGGACGTGCTCCTCCTCGACGTCATCCCGCTCTCCCTCGGGGTGGAGATGATGGGCGGGGTGGTGGAGAAGATCGTCCTGCGCAACTCCACCATCCCCGCCTCCGCCACCCAGCAGTTCACCACCTACGCCGACGGCCAGACCGGGATGGTGATCCACGTGGTGCAGGGCGAGCGCGAGCTGGCCCGCGACTGCCGCTCGCTGGCGCGCTTCACGCTCAAGGGGATCCCCCCCATGCCCGCCGGGATCGCCCGGGTGGAGATCGCCTACGCGGTCGACGCCGACGGGATCCTGCAGGTCTCGGCCCGGGAGCTGACCACCGGGATCGAGCAGCGGATCCAGGTGAAGCCGACCTACGGCCTGACGGAGGACGAGGTCGAGAAGATGCTGGTGGAGAGCATCGAGCACGCCGAGGAGGACGTCTCCGAGCGGTTCCTCCGCGAGTGGCGCGTGGAGGGGGACCGGATCCTCTCCTCGCTCGAGACCGCCTTCCAGGTGGACGGCGATCTCCTCTCCCCGGCGGAGCTCGGGCAGGTCGAGGAGCGGATGGCCGGGCTGCGGACCGCCATGGCCGGGACCGACTACCTGGCGGTGAAGGCCTGGATCGAGTCGGTGGACGCGGCCACCAAGGTCTTCGCCGAGCGCCGGATGGACAAGCACATCCGCAAGGCGATGGCCGGCCACCGGGTGGACGAGTTCGCCGACCACCCGCCCGCCACCGGCTCCCGGGACGACGAGCACGAGCCCGGGGCGTGAGGCGCGCGGCATGCCCAGGGTGACCTTCCTGCCGGGGAGAGAGGTGGTCGAGGTGGCGCCGGGCACCTCGCTGCTCGACGCCGCCGAGGCGGCCGGGGTGGACCTGCCGCACAACTGCGGGGGGGTCTGCGCCTGCACCACCTGCCACGTCTGGGTCGAGGCAGGGCTCGCCTCCCTCTCGGCGCTCGAGGACCGGGAGGACGAGAAGCTCAACGAGGCGGCCGGCCTCGCCCCCAGCTCGCGCCTGGGGTGCCAGGCCGAGGTGGGCGAGGCGGACGTCACCGTCCGGATCCCGGGGAACCGGATCGCGTCGTAGTCCGGGAGGCGGCATGAGGTGGAGCGACGTCCGGGAGATCGCCATCGCGCTGGCCGAGCGCCACCCGGAGGTGGCGCCGCTCTCCGTGCGCTTCACCGACCTGCACCGCTGGGTGTGCGAGCTGCCCGGCTTCTCCGACGATCCCGAGGGGTCGAACGAGAAGGTCCTGGAGGCGATCCAGATGACCTGGCTGGACGAGGTCGAGGACTAGCGGCGCGCCCGCTCCTCGCGGAGCTCCGCCTCGAGCTCGGCCACCCGCTCGCGCAGGCGCTCGCGCTCGGCCCGCCCGTGCTCCAGCGCCTCGCGGGCCAGGGCCAGCTCGGCGGCGAGCCGGCGCCGCTCCAGGTCGGCCGCCGTCCCCGGCGGCGGAGGCGAGGGGTGGAGCGCGGCCGGCCCGGAGCTCGAGGCAGGGTGCCCGTCCCCGTGCCGCTCCTGGTTCACGCGCAGGGCGGCGACGGCGTCGCGGAGCAGCTCCTTCACGTGGCGAAGGTCCACCGGGGCGTCGGCGCCCGGGCCTGCCGCCGTGCGGGTCGGGTCCCGGTTCGACATCGCGTCCCCCTGGGCGGAGCGAGGAGAGGCGGCGTCCGCCGGCGCCGTCCACGGTTCCAGTGCAAGGGGGACACCACTCCCCGCCCCGGGGCCCCGCGGTGGGCCGATCGGCGCCCGGCTCGTACCTCGACCCACGGTCCGTGTCCGCAACCCGGCGCGGGGACGGGGTCGCGGGGAGAGCCGCGAGAGGCCCGGGCCGCCGGGGGCGCTCGCCGGCCTCGCCTCGCGCGCGCGAGCTGGCCCAGGTTCCGGGCACCCCGGGTTGCGCCGGTCCGGTGCGCGGACCTCCCGGTCGGGCGGCGGCCGGGCCCCGGCGGCCCCGTCGCGGGATCCCGCGGGCTTGGCGGCGGCCCGGGCGGTGCTCCGGCGCGAGGCATGGTCCTCGTCCTCCTCGCCCTGGCGGCGCTCGCCGCCCCGGCCCCGCCGCCTGCCTCTCCTGCCGCCTCGGAGGCCGCAGCGCTCCGCGCCCTGGCGGTGATCGCCGCGGGCGAGCCCGCCGTCGCCGACGTCCAGGCCGCCGCCGCCCTCCAGGCCGACCGGGCCTCCCCGGACCCGGGCGCCTGGCCGGCGCGCGCGCGGCTCTCCGCGCTCCTGCCGCGCCTCACCGCCGAGTACCGGCACGAGCAGCAGTCCACGCGCACCACCGGGCTCCAGTCGGCCGGGGAGGTGGACTACCTGCGCCTCGTCCCCAGCGACGCGATGGTGATCCGGCTGAGCTGGGACCTCGGGGAGCTCCTCGCCGCCCCGGGGGAGGTGGGCGCGGCCGTGGCGGCGGCGGCCCGCGCCCGGCGCCGGGCGGAGGCGGTCTCGCGCGCCACGGCGCTCCACTTCGAGCGGCGGCGGCTCGAGGCCGCCCTCCTGCTCGACCCGCCCCAGGACCCCGTCGCGCGCGCCACGGCCGAGCTCGAGATCGAGCGGCTCCGCGCGGAGCTGGATGCGCTGACCGGCGGGCTCCTCTCCGGGAGGCGGCCGTGAGGGGCGCGGGCGCCGTCCTGGCCGCGGCGCTCGCGGCCCGCTGCGCGGCCCCCCCGCCGGCCGAGACCCGCGTCCTCTCCACCGCCCCGGAGGGCTCCGGGGTGGCGCCCGAGCTCGCTCAGGCGAGCGTGACC
>DATKAL010000117.1:0-3082 GCA_035498135.1 Anaeromyxobacter sp. | reverse complement strand
ATCCGGGGAACGCCCGGGCGGCGGTGGCCCTGGAGGGCGCCTACGCCCGCTCCGGGGACGCGCTCCGGCAGGCCGCCATCCTCGAGGTGCGCGCCGGCGAGCGGCCCGACCCGGCCGAGCGCAAGGCGCTGTATCTGGAATTGGCCGAGCTGCGGGAGAAGGGGCTGGGCGAGCCAGAGCTCGCCTTCCTCGCGCTCTGCAAGGCCTTCCGCGAGGACCCGGCCGACGCCGCGGTCCGCGAGCGCCTGGAGGCGCTGGCGGCGGCGAGCGGGCACGAGGAGGAGCTGGCGGCGATCTACGAGGACGAGATCGACCGCCTCCCCCCGGCCGACACCGCCCAGGTGGCGCTGCGGCTGGGCGCCCTGCACGAGGAGCGGCTGGGCGAGCCGGCCCGCGCGGCCGGCTTCTACCGCCGGGCGCAGGCCCTCGACCCGGAGGCGGCCGCCCAGGCGCTCCCCGCCCTGGAGCGGCTCTACCAGCGGCTGGAGAGCTGGCCCGAGCTGGCCGACGTGCTCTCCGCCCGGGCCGCCGCCGCCCCGGTGGCGGAGCGTGGGCAGCTCCTCTTCCGGCTCGGCCAGCTCTGCGAGGAGCAGCTCGCCTCGCCCGACCGCGCCGCCGAGGCCTACGAGGCGGCGGTGGCCGCCGATCCCAGGCACCTCCCGGCGCTCCGCGCCCTGGAGGCGCTCTACGAGGGGGCGGGCCGGCGCGAGGACCTCTTCCGGAACCTGTCCCAGCAGCGGGCGGCCGCCCCCGACGCCGCCGCCCGGGAGCGGGCCCTGCAGAAGATGGGGGCGCTGGCCGCCGGGCTGGGCCGGCTCGACGAGGCGGTGGCGCTCTGGAAGGAGCTGCTCGCGGCCCGCCCCCGCCACGAGGCGGCCATGGCCGCCCTGGAGGATCTGTACGAGCGGATGGAGCGGTGGCAGGACCTGGCCCAGCACCTCCGGCTGCGGGCCCAGGCGACGGTCGACCGCCGGGAGGTCGCCCGGCTGAACGACAAGCTCGGCGAGGTGCTCGCCAAGCGGCTCGGCGACGCCACCCAGGCGATCCAGTCCTTCAAGGCGGTCCTCGACTCCGATCCGCGCAACAAGCACGCGCTCGAGGCGCTCCGGGACATCCACGCCGCCCAGGGGGACCGCGAGGGGCTGGTCTCCGTCTACCGGCGGCTGGTGCCGCTGCAGGAGGACGCGGCCGGGGTGAAGCGGGTCCGGCTGGAGCTCGCCGAGGTGCTGCTCGCCGCCGGGCAGAAGCGCGAGGCGGTGGAGCAGGCCAAGCTCGCCTTCGACATCGAGCCCCACGCCGCGGAGGAGCTGGTCCGGATCGAGGAGGTGTTCCGCCAGGGCGGGGCCGCCCAGGACGGCGTCCGGGCGGCTGAGGCCCGCGCGGCGCTGCTCGCCAGCGCGGGCGGTCCGGCCGAGGCGGTGCCCGCCTGGCTGGCGGTGGCCGATCTGTGGCGCGCCCAGAAGCGTCCCGACGCGGCGGCGGCCGCGCTGGAGAAGGTGCTCGAGCTCGAGGCCTCCAGCCGGACCGCCTACGAGCAGCTCCGGGCGGTGCACCAGGAGACCGGCAACTGGCGCGCCTTCGCCCGGGTCTGCGACGCCTTCGCCCCGCAGCTGGTCGATCCGGCGGAGAAGCTCGCCCTCCTCAAGGAGGTGGCCTCCGTCCACGAGAAGCGGCTCGGCCAGAAGGAGATGAGCTTCCTCGCCTGGTGCCGGGCGGTGGCCGAGGCCCCCGCCGACGGCGAGGCGCTCGCCGAGGCGGAGCGGCTCGCCGACGAGACCGAGGCCTGGGACGAGCTGGCCGCGGTGCTCGAGCAGGTGGCCGAGGGGGCGAAGGGGATGGTGCGGGCCCGGCTGCTCCTGCGCCTGGGCCGGCTGCAGGACGAGCGGCTCGACCAGGCGCAGGCGGCCGAGGACGCCTACCGGCGCGCCCTGGAGGCCGACCCGGGCAACCCGGAGGCCCTCGACGCGCTCACCGGGCTCTTCAAGCGGCGCGGCCGGGTGCACGACCTGGTCATCGCCCTGGAGCAGAAGCTCGAGGCGGCGGCCGGCCTGGAGGAGAAGAAGGCCAGCCTGCTCGAGGTGGCCCGGATCTACGACGGCGAGCTGCACGACGTGGAGGAGGCGGTGGGCGCCCTCCGCCGCGTGCTGGAGCTGGACGGCGGCGACCCGGCCGCGCTCGAGCTCCTCTCCGCCCTCTACCGGCGCGAGCAGCGCTGGGCGGACCTGGCGGCGGTGCTCGCCCGGGCCCGCGACCTGGCCGCCTCCGACCAGGCCCGGATCGCCTTCCAGCTCCAGATCGCCTCGCTCCACGAGAACGAGCTGGGCGACGACGAGGGGGCGGTCGAGGCCTACCGCACCGTGCTCGGGCTCGACGACCGCTCCGCCGAGGCGCTGGCCGGCCTGGAGCGGCTCTACACCAAGCTCGACCGGTTCGCCGAGCTGAACCGGGTCTACGAGCGGCAGATCGCCCTGGCGGAGGACCCGCGGGAGCAGGTGCGGGTCCTGGCCCGCAGCGCCGCCATCCACGAGGAGAAGCTCCACGACCCGCGCTCGGCGATCGAGCGGCACGAGGCCATCCTCCGCATCGACGGGGCGAACCTCGCCGCGGTGAAGGGACTGGAGCGGCTCTACCGGTCCGAGGCGCTCTGGGACCGGCTGGTCACCCTGATGCAGCACCACGTCGGCCTGACCCAGGACCGGCGCGAGCAGGTGGCCCTCGAGGTGGCGATCGGCGAGGTGTTCTGGAAGGAGATGGCCCGGGTGGACCGGGCGGAGGCGATCTTCAACCACGCCCTCCAGCTCGATCCCGAGGCGCGGATCCCGGTCGCCGCCCTGGGGAGCCTCTACGAGCGGAGCGGCAACTGGAACCTCGCCCTCGACATGCTGAACCGCGAGGCGCGCATCGCCGGCGGGGCGAAGGACGCGGTCGAGCTCTACGTGCGGATGGGGAAGATCCAGGAGGACATGCTCCTCGACCTGGGCGCCGCGCGGGAGGCGTACGGCCGGGCGATGCAGCTCGACCCGGGTCACCTCCCCGCCATCCGCGCCCTGAAGGGGATCGCCGAGCGCGACCGGGATCGCGA
>DATKAL010000116.1:0-3610 GCA_035498135.1 Anaeromyxobacter sp. | reverse complement strand
CGCGGTCCAGGCGCCGGTGGTGGCCGACCTGGCGCGGGCCCTCCAGGCGACCTTCGTGGGCGCGGCCGCGACCGCCCAGGGGAAGGACCTCCTCCCCCGGGTGGCGGCCCGGCTCGACGCCGGGATGGCGAGCGACGTGCTCGGCCTGGCGGGCGAGGGGCAGCAGATCGCCTTCCGCCGGCCGATGTGGGCGGGGAACGTGCTCGCCGAGGTGGAGATCGCCACGCCGGTGAAGGTGTTCACCGTCCGGGCCACCGAGTTCCCCGCCCTGGCGCGCGAGGAGGCGGGCACGGTCCAGCCGGTGGCGGTCACCGTCGATCCGGCCGCCCAGCGGACCCGGCACCTCGGCTTCCGGGAGCTGAAGAGCGAGCGCCCGGACCTGACCGAGGCCCGGGTGGTGGTGGCCGGTGGCCGCGGCACCAAGGGCGACTTCAAGCCCGTCGAGGCCCTGGCGGACGCGCTCGGGGCGGCGGTGGGCGCGAGCCGCGCGGCGGTGGACGCCGGCTGGGTCCCGAACGACTGGCAGGTGGGGCAGACCGGGAAGGTGGTCGCCCCCGACCTGTACGTCGCGGCCGGGATCTCGGGGGCGATCCAGCACCTCGCCGGGATGAAGGGCGCCAAGGTCATCGTCGCCGTGAACAAGGACCCCGAGGCGCCCATCTTCCAGATCGCCGACTACGGGCTGGTGGGAGATCTCTTCCAGGTGCTCCCCGCCCTGGTCGCCAAGGTGAAGGCGTCGCGGTGAGCGAGGGAAGGCCCGGGGCGGGAGCGGACGGGCGAGCGCCCCCCGCCGAGGCGGCCCTCGCCGCGCTGGGCGTCTTCCGGATCCCGGTCCCGGTCCCCTTCCCGCAGGCGGGCGGGCCGGTGAACGTCTACCTGATCGAGGACCTGGGGGGCGGTTACCTCCTGTTCGACTCCGGGCTGGGCACCCCCGAGGCGCTCGCGGCGCTCGAGGCGGGGTTCGCCCGGCTCGGCCGGCGCTTCGACGAGGTCACCCGGATCGTGGTGAGCCACGGCCACGTCGACCACTTCGGCGCCGCGCGCTTCGTCCAGGAGCGGCACGGGGGGAAGGTCCCGGTCGCCGCCCACCCGGCCGACATCCCGAAGATGGCCGAGGGCGGTCGCCGGTGGCGGGACGTCCTCCCCCACTACGCGCGCCACCTGGCGCGCCTGGGCGTGCCCGCCGAGGTCCTGGCGACGGTGGCGCAGGAGGGCGAGCGGGGTTTCGGGCTCGCCCGCCGGCTCCCGGAGGTGGGCGAGCTGCGGGAGGGCGCGGTCCTCCGGACCCGCCACCTCGAGCTCGAGGTGCTCCACATGCCCGGCCACACCCCGGGGCTCCTCTGCCTGTACGCCCGGCGGGAGCGGCTCTTCCTCTCCGACGACCACCTCCTCGAGAAGGTGAGCCCGAACCCGCTCATCGAGCTCGGCCCGGACGGCTCGCCGGGCCACTTCCGGCCGCTCCTCGCCTACCTCGGAAGCCTGGCGCGCCTGCGCGAGCTGGAGGTGGACCTGGTCCTCCCCGGGCACGGGCCGCCCTTCTCCGGCCACCGGGAAGTGATCGACCGGCTCCTCGGCTTCTTCGCCCGCCGCCAGGAGAAGATCCTGGGGCTGCTCGAGGCGGGGCCGCGCTCCGCCTACGAGGTCTCCCGGGGACTCTTCCCCACCACCGGGCCGCGCGAGACCTTCCTCACCATCTCCGAGACCGTCGCCCACCTCGAGGCCCTGGAGGCCCGCGGCGCGGTGGCGTGCGAGCAGGACCCGGAGCCCTGGCGCTGGCGCGTCGCGCGCCCGGCCGGTCCGGGCTAGACTGCGCCGCCTTGGCCGACCTCGCCCTCCTCTTCCTCACGCTCTGCTGGGGCACGACCTTCGCGCTCGTGAAGCAGGCGCTCGGGATCGCCTCCCCGGGCGTCTTCCTCGCCGCCCGGTTCGCGGTGGCGGCGGCCGTGCTCGGAGCCGTCTGGGCCGTGCGGCGGCCCGCCCTCGGCCCGGGGTTCTGGCGCCACGCGGTCCTGCTCGGCCTCACCATGCTGGGCGGGTTCGCCTTCCAGACCGTCGGGCTCCGCTTCACCACCCCGGCCCGGTCCGGCTTCTTCACCGGCCTCTGCGTGCTCGTGGTCCCGGTGGTGGCCCGGTTCTTCCTCGGCCGCCGCGTCCGGGCCGCCTTCTGGATGGGGGCGGCCTTCGCCGTGGCCGGGCTCCTCTTCCTCACCCGCCCCTTCGCCGAGCAGGGGGTGCCGGAGCTGGTGCAGCTCGGCGACCTGCTCACCTTCGTCTGCGCCCTGGTCTACGGGCTCCAGGTGACCTTCACCTCCGAGTGGGCCCCGCGCCACCCGCTCGTCCCCTTCGTCACCGTGCAGGTGCTCGTCACCCTGGCCGGCGCCCTGGTCATGATCCCGCTCGAGGGGGCGCGGCTCGATCCGGCCGGCCTCCTCCCCTTCGCCGCGGTGGTGGGCTACACCGGCGTGGTGATGACCGCGGGCGCCTTCTTCGTCATGAACTGGGGGCAGCGCCACACCACCGCGGTCCGGGCGGCGCTCATCTTCGCCCTCGAGCCGGCGGCGGCGGCGGTCTTCAGCTGGCTCTACGCCGGGGAGCCGCTCGGGCCGCTCGACTGGCTGGGGGGCGGGCTGGTGGTGCTCGGGGTGGTGGTGGGCGAGGTGGGCGGACTGCTCGAGGGGCGGGGGGCGACCGTCGGGGCCGGCGGGGATCCCGCCTAGGGGCCGGGCGCGCCGGCTTCTGCTAGGGTCCTTCCGCCATGCGCCGCGCCCTCCCCGCCGCCGCGCTCACCCTCGCGCTCGCCTCCTGCCGCACCGTCGCGCCCCCCGAGGCCGCCCGCACCCCGGAGAAGGCGCTCGAGGAGCTCCAGCCGGAGGCGTTCCCCGCCTTCGCCGACGACCTCGACTGGGCGGGGCTCGACGAGGCCCTGGCGCGCTCGCAGCAGGTGCTCTCGCGCCTCGCCGCCGTCGACCCGGGCCGGACCCTGGCCTACGGCCGCGAGCGCGTCCCGGTGCAGCGCGCCCTGGCCACGCTGGTCCGCTTCCGCGAGATCGCCGCGGCGCGCCCCGCCCCGGCCGAGCTCGAGGCCATCCTCCGCCGCGAGTTCCGGGTCTTCCGCTCGACCGGCGACGGCCGTGGGTCGGTGCTCTTCACCGGCTACTACCTCCCCGAGCTCCGCGGGTCGCTCGAGCGCGAGGGGCCCTACCAGGTCCCGCTCCACCGCGCCCCGGACGACCTGGTGGTGGCGCGGATGAAGGACTTCCCGCAGCTCCTCTCCGACGACCTGGTGGGGCGGGTGGAGGAGGGGCGGCTCGTCCCCTACCCCACCCGCGCCGAGATCGTGGGGGGCGCCCTGGCCGGGAAGGGGGCGGAGCTCTGCTTCGTGGACTCGAGCGTGGACGCATTCTTCCTCGAGGTCCAGGGGAGCGGTCTCGTCCACCTCCCCGACGGCAGCACCCGGGTGGTCACCTACGCAGGCAAGAACGGGCACCGCTTCGGCGCCATCGGGGCGGAGCTGGTCCGGCGCGGCGCGCTCCAGCGGAGCGAGCTCTCCATGCAGGCGATCCGCGCCTGGCTCGCCGCCCACCCCGAGGAGCAGGCGGACCTTCTCGCC
>DATKAL010000115.1:0-3623 GCA_035498135.1 Anaeromyxobacter sp. | reverse complement strand
CGCCGCCGGAGCCGGCCGCCACCGCCTCCACGCCCGGAGCGGCGCCCCCGCCGGCCCTCTCCTGCTCCCCCTCCCCGGAGTCGTCCTCGCGCTCGCCGGCGCGGAACACCGTCCGGGCCCGCGCCTGGTCGAGGTCGGCGTCGTCGTCCGTGATGGCCACGGTCCAGACGAGGGTCCCGGTGGTCGACGGGGCGACCGCGTAGGGCGGGAAGTCGAAGGCGCCGAACGCGTCGGCCGCCAGGGAGACCTGGATGGTCTGCGCGTAGACCTGGGTGCCGTTCAGCACCCCGACCAGCGTGGCCGGGGCGCTCCCGTTCGCCGTGCCCTCGTTGCGCGCCAGGATCCGCGGGGTGATCGAGGAGATCCGGCGGGGATCGACCCGGTACGGGACCAGGAGCCGGGCGACGTCGACGTCGGCGCCGGCGGTCGCCTGCGCTCCGCTGCCGGCGAGCTGGAGCTGGGCAGACGGCGTGCTCGGGTCGTCGCTCGCCACCAGGAGGCAGCCGGTGTCCGCCCCCACGTCCGTGGGGGCGTAGGTGACCGTCAGGGTGGCCTCCTGGCCGGGGCTCACGGTGAAGGGGCCGGAGGGCGTCCAGGTGAACTCGGCGCTGGTGCCGCTGCAGGCGGTGATCGAGCTGACGTCGAGCGCCGCCGTCCCGGTGTTCTGCACCTGGGCGGTGCGCATCGCCTGGCCCCCGACGTTGACGGCGCCGAAGTCGAGCGCGGGCGGGACGAGGGCGATGGCCGGGGCGGTGGTGACCGCCTGCCCGACGCCCGCCAGCCCGAGATCGATGGTGGCGTGGTTGGGGTCGTCGGTCGACAGGGCGAGGCAGCCGTTGTCCGGGCCGGCGTCGATGGGAGCGTAGGTGACGCTCAAGGTGGCGGCCTGGCCCGGCGCCACGGTGATGGGCGCCGCGGGCGACCAGCCGAACTCCGGGCTGGTCCCGCTGCAGGCCGCGATCGCGGTCACGTCGAGGGGCGCCCCGCCGCCGTTCTGGATCTGCGTGGTGAGCGTGGCGGTGGCGCCGATCTGGACGGTCATGAAGTCGAGCGAGGACGGCACCAGGGCCACCGCCGGGGTGGGCACGGCCGCCCCCTGCGCGGTGAGGCCGAGGTTGGCCACCGGGGAGGAGGGATCGTCGCTCGACACCGCCAGGCAGCCGTTCTCCACGTCCACGTCGATGGGGGCGTAGGTGACGGTGAGGGCCATGCTCTGGCCGGCGGACACGCTGAAGGGGGCGGCCGGGCTCCAGGTGAACTCGCCGCTCGTGCCGCTGCACGGAGCGATGGCGGTGACCGAGAGGGGCGCCGTCCCGGTGTTCCGGATCTGGGCGGTCTGCTGCGCGGTGGTCCCCACGGTCACCGTCCCGAAGGCGAGCGTGGACGGGGCGAAGGCGATGGCCGGCACGCTCGGCGCGGCGCCGTTGCCGCCCACGTTCAGGTCGACCGTCGGGCGGGCCGGGTCGCTCGAGGTGATGGCCAGGCAGCCGCTGTCGCCGGTGGTGGTGGTCGGGGTGTAGGTGACCGACAGGGTGGTGCTGCCACCCGCGGCCACGACGAAGGGCGGGGCGGGCGACCAGGTGAAGGCGCCGCTCGTCCCGGCGCAGGCGGCGACGCCCGTGACGTCGAGCGGGGCGGTCCCGGTGTCCTGCACCTGGGCGGTGAGGGTGGCCGAGCTCCCGATCGTCACCGTCCCGAAGGCGAGCGAGCTGGGCGAGAGGGCGATGGCCGCCACCGCCGGGACCACGCCCGTGGCGCTGAGCGCCAGGTCGACGGAGGGGTTGGCCGGGTCGTTGGAGCCGATCGCCAGGCAGCCGACGTCGGTGTCGGCGTTGGTGGGCGTGAAGGTCACCGTCAGGGTGGTCGCCTGCCCGGGGGCGACGGTGAAGGGTGCGGCCGGCGACCAGGTGAACTCGGCGTTGGTCCCGGAGCAGAGGGCGATGGAGGAGACCGTCAGCGGGCCGGTGCCGGTGTTCTGGACCGAGGTGGTGAGCGGGGCGGAGGAGCCGACGGTCACCGAGCCGAAGGCCAGGGAGGGCGGCGTGAGCGCGATGGTCGGGTTGGCGGGTGCCACCACGGTGAAGGAGTTGGTCTGCACCCGCTCCTCGCCGTGGCCAGGGTTGGTCGTCGAGGGCGTCCAGCCGGGACCGAAGAAGGCGCCCGAGGCGTCGTACTGATTCCCGTACCAGGCCGCCCACCAGGTGTACGTGCCCGGGGTGGTCGGCGCCGGCGCGGTCAGGGTGACCGGCAGGCTCGGGCCTCGCGAAGGCGCGGAGAAGCCGGGCAGGACGGTGCCGGTGCTCCGGGCGAGCTCGTGCAGGTTCTGGTCGTAGAGGATCGTCCGGACCCAGCCGGAGCGGTAGCCGCCGTTGATCGTCACCGAGACCGTCTCGCCGGGGGCGTAGGTGGTCTTGTTGGTGACGCCGGTGACGTTCAGGCTGCTCTTGCCGCTGTCGGGGTGCGTGCCGTGCGAGTGGCACCCGGCGCAGGTCTGCACGCCGCCTGCCGCGGTGGTGCCGTGGCAGGGGGCGCAGTTGCCGTCGTAATAGGTGGGAAAGGCGCGAGCGGCGAGAGGCGCCGCCGCGAGCGCGAGCGCGACGATCGGCCCGGCGCTGCGAGTCCGCGTGGTCATCCGACTCCTCCATGGCTGGTGTGGGTCCCCCTCCATGGATCGTCCCGCCGTCACCTCCTCTCGCCGGCGGGGCGGAGCGCGGGGGACGCTCACCCCACGGGCCGGCGACGAGACGCTGGGCACGCGGGCGCGCCAGGGCAACGCGCCGATCTGGGGGCCAACGGTCGCCTGCAACCCCGCCGCCCGGCTGTGCAAGCGGCCGTTCGTGGGAACACCGGCGGTGAAAAAAAGCTGGTGCAGCGAAAGACGGCGGGCCGCCGGAACGGCCCGTGCGGGCGCCCGCCGAGATGGGGCCCAGCGCGCAGGACCTGCGCCGCGGTCAGGCCCCGCTCCCCCAGGACCGCCAGCGGCGCGGCCGCCGCGCCGGAGGGGCGGGCGCAGCTCCTCCCGGCGGTGGCACTGGCTTCTCGCCCACGGATGCGCGCCGCAATGACGCCTGGCAAGGCGCAGAAATGCGTCCTATCGTTGCGTTCGTGCGAAGGTCCCCGCGCCCCTCGCCGCCGCGCCGGCCGGCGCCCGCCGCCCAGGGGCGGGGGGCGCGCCCCGAGCCGAGGAGGGCTGACCATGGAGACGGTGGACGGCCGGGCGCTGGTGGAGGCCTTCTACGCCCGGATCTGGAACGCCGGGGACGAGGAGGCGGCGCGGCGGATCCTCGCCCCCGACCTCGAGTTCCGCGGCTCGACCGGGCCGGCCCGGACCGGCGTGGACGGGTTCCTCGGCTACGTGCGGCTCATCCGCGGCGCGCTGGCCGGGTACGAGTGCGTGATCGAGGAGCTGGTGGTCGAGGGGGAGCGCGCCTTCGCGAAGATGCTCTTCCGCGGCCGGCACGCGGGCACGTTCTTCGGCGTCGCCCCCACCGGCCGCGCCGTCGCCTGGGCCGGCGCGGCCCTCTTCCGCTTCCAGGCCGGCCGGATCCGGGCCGTCTGGGTGCTGGGCGACGTGGACGGCCTGAAGCAGCAGCTCGGGCTGGCCGTGCCGGTCGCGCCCTGAG
>DATKAL010000114.1:0-2413 GCA_035498135.1 Anaeromyxobacter sp. | reverse complement strand
TCTTCCCCAGGCCGGGCTGGGTGGAGCACGATCTGGAGGACGTCTGGGGCTCGACCCAGGCGACGGTGCGGCGGGCGCTGCGCGAGGCCGGGCTGCGTCCGGCGGAGGTGGCGGCGATCGGGATCACCAACCAGCGCGAGACCACCGCGCTCTGGGACCGCCGCAGCTCGCGCCCCCTCCACCACGCCATCGTCTGGCAGGATCGCCGTACCACGGACGCCTGCGCCGCGCTCAAGGCCGCCGGCCACGAGCCGCGGGTGAGGGAGAAGACCGGGCTGGTGCTCGACCCCTACTTCTCGGCCACCAAGCTGCGCTGGCTCCTCGACAACGTGAAGGGGGCGCACGAGCGGGCCGAGGCCGGCGAGGTGGCCTTCGGCACCATCGACAGCTTCCTCGCCTGGCGCCTCACCGGCGGCGCCGCCCACGTCACCGACGTCTCCAACGCCAGCCGGACGCTCCTCATGGACCTCCGCACCCGGCGCTGGGACCGGGAGCTGCTCGACCTCTTCGGCGTGCCGAAGAGCGTCCTCCCCGAGATCCGGGCCTCCTCCGAGGTCTACGGCACCACCCGCGGGCTCGACTTCCTGCCCGACGGCATCCCGGTGGCGGGGATCGCCGGCGACCAGCAGGCGGCGCTCTTCGGCCAGGCCTGCTTTCAGCCGGGCGAGGCCAAGTGCACCTATGGCACGGGAGCCTTCCTCCTCCAGAACGTCGGGCCCGAGCCGGTGCTCTCCTCCCGCGGGCTCCTCACCACGGTGGCCTGGACGGTGGGGGGGGAGACCGCCTACGCGCTCGAGGGCTCGTCGTTCATCGCCGGGGCGGCGGTCCAGTGGCTCCGCGACGGGCTCGGGCTCATCAAGAAGGCGCCCGAGGTGGAGACGCTGGCGAAGGAGGCGAGGTCCACCGGGGACCTGGTCTTCGTCCCGGCGCTGGCCGGCCTGGGGGCGCCGCACTGGCGGCCGGAGGCGCGCGGCGTGATCCGCGGCATCGATCGGGGCACCACCGCCGCCCACCTCGCCCGCGCCACCCTGGAGGGGATCGCCTTCCTCATCTTCGACCTCGCCGAGGCGATGCGCGCCGAGGCGGGGAAGCCCTTCCCGGTCTTCAAGGTGGACGGCGGGGCCTGCCAGAACGACCTGCTCATGCAGTTCCAGGCCGACCTGCTCGACGTCCCGGTGGAGCGGCCGAGGATGATCGAGACCACCGCCTTCGGGGCGGCGTTCCTCGCCGGGCTCGCCGTCGGGGTCTGGAAGGACCGGGAGGAGATCCGCAAGGCCTGGAAGGCGGGGAAGCGCTTCGAGCCGAGGATGAAGCCGGTGGAGCGCGAGCAGCACCTCGCCAAGTGGCGCCAGGCGGTGCAGGCGGCCTGACCTGCGGCGCGGTGACCGCCAGGTCGTGGTGGCGGTCGGAGCCCCCCTGCGTCGCCACGTAGAGCTCGAAGTGGCGGTACTCGACGGGCTCCGGGTCGTCCGTGACGCACGGCGGCCCCGCCAGCGCCCAGGCGGGCAGGAGGGGCAGCAGCAGGCGGACCCAGGCACGCATCCCGGGGCCCTAGCCGAGCCGGTCCAGCGCCTCGGCCACCGTCGCTACCCCGACGAGGTCCATCCCGCCGGGCGCGTCCGCGTGCCGGGCGCTCGCGGCGGGGAGGATCGCCCGCTCGAACCCGAGCCGGGCCGCCTCGGCGAGCCGGATGGCGGGCTGGGAGACGGCCCGGACCTCGCCCGCCAGCCCGACCTCGCCGAGCACCAGGGTGCGCGCCGGGAGGGGCCGATCCCGGAAGCTCGAGGCGAGCGCCGCCACCGCCGCCAGGTCGGCCGCCGGATCGTCCACCTCCAGGCCGCCCGCCACGTTGACGAAGAGGTCGCAGGAGAGGATCTCCATCCCGACCTTCTTCTCCAGCACCGCGGCGAGGAGGGCGATCCGGTTCGAGTCGATGCCGAGCGCGGTGCGGCGCGGGGTGCCGTAGCCGGTCGGGGCGACCAGGGCCTGCACCTCCACCAGCACCGTGCGGGTCCCGTTGAGCACCGCCGTCACCGCGCTCCCCGGGGCGTCCTCGGGGCGCTCCGCCAGGAAGAGGGCGGAGGGGTTCGGGACCTCGGCCAGCCCGCCGGCCTTCATCTCGAAGACGCCGATCTCGCTGGCCGAGCCGAACCGGTTCTTGTGGGCGCGGAGGACGCGGTAGGGGTGGGCGCCCCCGCCCTCGAAGTAGAGCACCGTGTCGACCATGTGCTCGAGGACGCGGGGGCCGGCGATCGCCCCGTCCTTGGTGACGTGGCCGACGAGGAAGACCGGGGTCTCGGTGGTCTTGGCCAGGGCCATGAAGCGCCCCGCCACCTCGCGGATCTGGGTGACGGTGCCGGGCGCGCTCACCAGCTCCGGCAGGTAGAGGGTCTGGATGGAGTCGACGGCCAGC
>DATKAL010000113.1:0-10279 GCA_035498135.1 Anaeromyxobacter sp. | reverse complement strand
ACCGGGCGGCCGCCGCCGCGCGGGCGCTGCGCCGGCGCCGGCTGCGCCGCGCGGCCGCGGCGGTGAGCGTCGCCTCCCTGGCGGCGGTCTCGGCCGCGGCGGCGATCGCCCTCCGGCACGGCGCCCAGGCCGACCGGAAGCTGCGCGGGGCCCGGATCGCGAACGCGGCGGAGGCCGCCTCGGATCCGCTCGCCGCCGCGCTCCTCATGGCGGAGCTGCCCGACGAGCCGCCCCCGCGCGCGGTGGAGGTGGCCACCCGCCTCCTCCGCGAGCCCATCCCCGAGGCGGTCCTCGAGGGGATGCGGGGCGGCTTCGGCCTGGCGGTGAGCCCCGACGGCGCGCGGGTGGCGGTGGGGACCCAGGACGGTGGGGTGACGGTCTGGCGATCCGACGGCACCGGCTCGACCCTCTTCCTGCACGGCGGCGGGAACCGGACCAACGCCATCGCCTTCACGCCCGACGGGGCCCGGATCGTCGCCGCCTGCCACGACGGCGACCTGCGCCTGTTCCGGGCGGACGGGAGCGCCCCGCCGGCGGTGATCCGGGTGACGGACGTGCCGCTCCTCGAGCTCCGGCTCTCTCCCTCGGGCCACGTCGCCGCCGCGCTCGGCCACGACGGCAAGCTCTGGCTCGTCGACCTGGAGGGGCGGCGGCCCGCCCTCGCCCTCCTGCACGACGGCCCGGTGCTCGCCGCCGCCTGGTCGCCCGACGGGACCCGCGTCGCGACCGGAGCGGGCGACGGGTTCCTGCGGGTCTTCGACGCGCCCACCGGTGCGTCGCTCGCCCGGGCGCCCCTCCCGGGCGGCGCCATCTTCGATCTCTCCTGGGCGCCGGGCGGAGGGACCCTGGCGGTGGCGTCGGAGGACGGCTACGCCCGCCTGCTCTCGCCCCGCGGGAAGGTCCTCGAGCAGCACGGGGCCCCCGGCTGGCCGCTCGGCTCCGTCGCCTTCGACGGCACCGGCAGCCGGATCGTCATCGCCTCGGCGGACGGATCGGCTCGGGTGTTCCGGGTCGGCGACGAGGGTCCGGGGATCCGGCTCCGGGCCCACCGGCAGGGCGTGTCCCGTGCCCAGTTCCTCCCCGACGGGCGTGTGCTGACGGTGGGGGGCGACGGCCTCGCCAAGCTCTGGTCGGCCGACGGCGAGGGGGAGCCGATCTCCTTCGGCGGCTCCTGGGCCTACGAGGCGGCCCTCTCGCCCGACGGGACCCGGGTCTTCACCCACGACCACGACGGCTCGATCCGGGTCTGGCGGACCGAGGACCCGCGCGAGCGAGGCGTGCTCCGGATCGCCGGCGCCGGCGCCAACAGCGTGCGCTGGACGCGCGACGGGCGGCTCCTGCTCGTGGCCACCAGCGACGGCACGGTGCGCCTCTGGCCGGTCCACGGGGGCGAGCCCCTCGCCTTCCGCGACCCGGGCAAGGAGGTCTACACCGCCGTCCTCGACCGGGAGGAGCGCCGGATCGCCACCGCCTCGGCCGACGGCGTGGTCCGCCTCTGGGACGCGCGGTCCGGCGCCCTGTTGCGCGAGCTGCGGGGCCACGAGGGGCCGGTGCTGGGCGTCGCCTTCAGCCCGGACGGCGCCTGGCTGGCGTCCGCCGCGATGGATCGCACGGTGCGCCTCTGGCCTGCCGACGGCGACGGCCCCGGGCGGATCTTCGCCGTGCACCCGGGGGGCGTGACCAGCGTCGCCTGGCTGCCGGACTCGCGGAGCCTGGCCTCGTCCTCGATCATCGACGAGAGCGTGCGGGTCTGGCCCCTCGCCGGCGGCGCCCCTCGGATCCTCCACGCCGAGGCCGGGATCCACCGGGTGAGCGTCTCGCCGCGGGGGGCGGTCCTCGCCCCCGAGCTGGCGGGGCTCCTCCGGATCCTGTGGCCCGACGGCACCTGCGACGCGTCCACCTTCCCGGCGCTCCCCGAGGGGCTGCTCGGGACGGCCGCCAGCCCCGACGGCCGCTGGATCGCGCTCACCTCCCTCGACGGGACGGTCCGGGTCTACGCCGCGGACGGGTCGGGCGTGCCCCTCGTCCTCCGCGGCCACGAGGGGGCCGTCCCGGACGCCGCCTTCAGCCCGGACTCGACCGAGCTCGCCACCGCCTCCGAGGACGGGAGCGTCCGCGTCTCCTCCATCGACTGGGCCCAGCTCCGCGAGCGGCTGCGTGCCTCCACCTCCGCCTGCCTCCCCCTGGTGTACCGGCGGCAGGTGCTGGGCGAGCCGGCCATCGAGGCGGAGCAGCGCCTCGCCGAGTGCCACCGGATCCACGGGCGGACGCCGCCCACCGGCGCCGCGCCGTCCGCCCCGGCCTCGGCGAGCGCGGACGCCGCGCCCGCGGGGGGGAAGGGATGAGCGCCACCCGCGCCTGGGCGACCCTCGCCCTGCTGCTCTCCGCCGGCAGCGCCGCGGCCGGCGAGGCGCCGGCGCTGCGCCCCAGCCCGCCGCCGCCCGCCGCCCGGCTCCCGCCGCCCGGCGCCGAGCGGGTCGTCCTCCACGTCCGGTTCCCCGCCTGGCAGTACACGGGGAAGTTCCGGCTGGAGGGGCGGGACGGGCGCGTGGACGAGGGCGTGGCCCGGGACGTGGGCGGCTACGGCACCACCGGGGGCGACGACGTGGAGCGAACGCTCGAGGGGGCGCGGGGCACGATCCGGATCCGCCTGAAGGGTGGGGTCCAGCACGCGGCCGGGTTGCCGGTCTTCTTCGGCCGTTGGTCGATCGTGAGCGGGACCGGGGCCTATGCGGGCCTGGCCGGGCAGGGGACCTTCCTCTCCACCACCAGCGGCGACTCCGACCACGGCAGCACCAACGAGGTCCAGTCGCTCATCGGCTACGTCGAGGGCCCGCCGGCGCACCGGGTCGTCGCTCCCCGGGCCAACTAGCCCTCGGGCTCCGGGAGCAGCCGCTCACGCCCGCCGGAGGGCCACCAGGGCGACGAGCCCGGCCACCAGCCCCCAGAAGGCGGCGCCGATCCCGAAGAGCGACACGCCCGAGGCGGTCACCAGGAAGGTGAGGATCGCCGCCTCGCGCTCGCGGTCGTGGCGCACCGCCGCGGCCAGGCCGCTCCCGATGGTGTTCACCAGGGCGAGCCCCGCCACGACCATCACCAGCTCCCGCGGGAAGGCGGCGAAGAGCGCGCCCACCGTGGCGCCGAAGAGCCCGGTGACCAGGTAGAAGCCGCCCGCCGCCACCGCCGCCACGTACCGGCGGCGCGGGTCCTCGTGGGCCTCGCGCCCCATGCAGATCGCGGCGGTGATCGCCGCCAGGTTGTAGGCGTAGCCGCCGAAGGGGGCGAGGAGGAGCGTGGTCGCGCCGGTCCAGGTGACGAGCGGGGAGATCGGGGTCTCGCCGTAGCCGGCGGCCTGCATCACCGCCACCCCGGGCACGTTCTGGGAGGCCATCGTGACCACGAAGAGCGGGATGGCCACGCCCACCAGGGCGCTCACCCCGAAGGTCGGGGCGGTGAAGACCGGGTGGGCCAGCTCGAGGTGGAGCCCCTGCAGGTCGAGCAGCCCCCGCCAGCGCGCGATGGCGGTGCCGAGCGCCAGCACTCCCACCACCGCCCAGCGCGGCCAGAGCCGGCGGCCCAGGAGGTAGGCGGCGAACATCGCCAGCGCCAGCCCGAGCTGCGTCCTCATCGCCACGAAGGCGTCCAGCCCGAAGCGGAGCAGCACCCCCGCCAGCATCCCCGAGGCGATCGGCACCGGGATCCGTGACATGCCGCGCTCGAACCAGCGGGTCACGCCGAAGAGGAAGAGGAGCGCCCCCGAGACCAGGAAGGCGCCCACCGCCGCCGACATCGGCAGGCCGGCGGCGCTGGTGGCGAGCAGGGCCGCCCCGGGGGTGGACCAGGCCGTCACCACCGGCACGCGGTAGCGCAGCGAGAGCCCGATGCAGGTGAGCCCCATTCCCAGGCCGAGCGCCCACATCCAGGAGGCGATCTCGGCCGGCCCCGCCCCGCAGGCCCGGGCGGCCTGGAAGACGATCACCGCCGAGCTGGTGTAGCCGACCAGGACGGTGACGAACCCTGCCACCACGGCGGAGGGCGAGAGGTCCCGGAGCAGGCGCATGGGGCGGCAATCTACACCAGGGCTCCCCGGCGCGGCCTCGTCCGGGGCGTCCCCGGAGCCCCGCCCGGCCGGAGCTCGCAACCTCCCTGCGGGGAGCCTGCCCCCCGGAGTTGGGGCCCCATCTCGCATCCACCGCCAGCGTCAGGGATGGCGGAGGATTCCCGGCGCACCGGGAGGGGAGGCAGCTGCGCCCGGCCACCTCGGATGGATGACTCGCATGACCTCGCCCGCGCCGGTCGAGCGCTCCGAGAGCTTCCGCCACGCCGTCCGCCTGGAGAAGGTCGACATGACCTTCGGCAAGGTGGAGGCGCTCTCCCAGGTGGACTTCGCGGTCGGCCGCAACGAGATCGTCGGCCTCCTGGGGGACAACGGCGCCGGGAAGTCCACCCTGATCAAGATCGTGGGCGGGGTGCTGCGCCCCACCGCCGGACGGATCTGGGTCCGCGACCGGCCGCTGGACCTCGACGAGTACTCGGTCCGCATGGCCCACGCGCTGCGGATCGAGACCGTGCACCAGGGCCAGACGCTCGGGGAGAAGCAGCCCCTCTGGCGCAACCTCTTCGTGGGCCGGCAGCTCACCAACCGCCTCGGCTTCATCGACGTGAAGCGGGAGAAGGAGATCGCCGACCAGATCCTCCGCAAGGCGATCGGCTTCCGGGGGGTGGGGATCAGCGCCGAGTCGACCGCCCGGGACCTGTCCGGCGGCGAGCGCCAGGGGGTGGCGATCGCGCGCGCCATGCACTTCGAGGCCGACCTGATCGTGCTCGACGAGCCGACCACCGCCCTGGCGGTGAGCGAGGTCCGCAAGGTGCTGGCCTTCATCGAGGGCGTGAAGGCGGCCGGGCGGGCCTGCATCTACATCGAGCACAACCTGGCCCACGTCCACGAGGTGGCCGACCGGCTGGTGATCCTCGATCGCGGCCGGGTGGTGGCGGAGCTGGCCCGGGGCGAGGTCGGGCTCCCGGAGCTGACCGCGCGCATGATCGCGCTGCACGAGGGGGAGTCCCGGTGACCGGCCCTGAGCCCGCGCGCTCCCGCCTGCTGCGGATCGAGGGGCTGCCCATCCTGGCGGTGCTGGCGATCCTGGTGGGCGCGTTCATGGTCGCCGCCCCGGACGTCTTCCTCGGCTACCGGATCTACATGTCGTTCCTCACGACCGTGCCGCCGCTCCTCGTGCTGGCGGTCGGGCTCACCCTGGTGATCGCCGCCGGCGAGATCGACCTCTCCTTCCCCTCGGTGATCGCGCTGGCGGGCTGGATCCTCGCCTACTTCACCCACGTCCTCGGCTCGAGCTGGCTCGGGCTCCTCCTCGCGCTGGTGGCCGGCGCGGTGGTCGGGTACCTGAACGGCCTGGTCGTGGCCCGGCTCGGCATCCCCTCGATCATCGCCACCCTCGCCACCCAGTTCCTCTGGGGCGGGCTCACGACCGTCTTCTCGCAGGGGCTCTCCTACTCCATGGGCGAGGCCGAGGACCTGCTCCTCTGGAAGCTGCTGGTGGGGCGGATCGGGCCCTTCCCGGTGCAGGCGCTCTGGGCGCTGGCGATCGCGGTGGCGCTCTGGCTCGTCCTCAACCGGCACCGGTTCGGGGAGCACCTCCTCTTCATCGGGGACAACGCCCGGGTGGCCGAGGTGGTGGGGGTGAACGTCGCCCGGGAGCGGATCCGCGCCTTCGTGCTCATGGGGGTGATGGCGGCGGTCGCCTCGGCGCTCCTCACCCTGGAGAACAAGAGCTTCTTCAACACCCAGGGGAGCGGCTACCTGCTGGAGGTGATGGCGGCGGTCTTCATCGGCGGGACCTCGGTCTTCGGCGGGCGGGCCTCGGTGGTGGGGTCGGTGGCCGGCTCCTTCATCATCGGCATGGTCGAGGCGGGGCTCGTGGCCACCGGGCTCCAGGGCTTCTGGGTGCGGGCGGTCGTCGGGGCGGTCTTCCTCGCCGCGGTCATCGGCCACCTCCTCATCGAGGAGCCGGAGCGCGGCCACGCCCTGGTCCGTGCCTTGCGCGCGCGGCTGGAGGCGCCCGGCCGGCGCCGCTCGCCGGGGCGCCGCTTCGCCGGGACGCCGGGTGGGACGCCGGCAGGAGGGAGGGACGAGGAGCAGCAGCGGTAGCGGACGAAACGCAGCTCTCGCAGCGGAGGTGCAGGATGAGACGGCTGGTAGCGATCGTCGGGGTGGGCGGACTCCTCGCGGCCGGCGCCCTGCCGGCGCGCGCCGAGGAGGCGCTCGGCGCGGGCGTCACGATGTACTTCCAGATGGGCGGGAACCCGGGAGACGGGTCCACGCTGCCGCGCACCAACGGCGCGCGGGCGGCGGCCGCCGCCTTCGGGGTGAAGCTCGTCGAGCAGTACTCCGGGTGGCAGCCGGAGGTGATGCTGAACCACTTCCGGGAGGCGCTCGCCGCCTCCCCCGCCTGCATCGAGATCATGGGGCACCCGGGCAACGAGGCCTTCGCCAGCCTGGTGGCGGACGCGGAGAAGCGCGGGATCGTGGTGACCTCGGGCAACTCCCCGCTCACCAAGCTCAAGGATCAGTACGGGGCGAACGGCTTCGGCTACGCCGGCGTCGACCTCTACGAGGGGGGCAAGCTCACCGCGCAGAAGATGATCGAGTACGGCGGCCTGAAGAAGGGCGACAAGGCCCTCGAGTACGGCCTGCGCGCCCAGGCGGAGCGGGGCCGGAGCGACCAGGGGCTCTACGACACCCTGAAGGCCGCCGGGCTGGCGGTCGACTACATCGAGATCAGCCCGGAGGTGGACCACGACAGCTCGCTCGCCGTCCCCATCCTCGCGGCGTACATCCAGAAGCACCCCGACCTGAAGGCGATCGGCACCCAGCACGGCAACGTCACCGCCTTCATCGGCAAGGCGCTGCAGCAGGCGGGGAAGAAGCCTGGCGAGGTCACCGTGGGCGGGATCGACCTGGCGCCCGCGACCATCGAGGGGCTGAAGAAGGGCTGGGTGAGCGTCGCCCTCGACCAGCAACTCTACCTGCAGGGCTTCCTGCCGGTGGCGCAGTGCGTGCTGTCGAAGAAGTACGGCTTCGCCGGCCTGAGCATCAACACCGGAGCGGGCGTGGTCACCCCGAAGACCATCGAGGCGCTCGTGCCCCTGATCGACAAGGGGATCCGCTAGCCGCAGCGGCGCGGAGGGCCGCCTCGCCCGAGGGCGGGGCGGCCTCCCCTGGCGCGCGCCTCAGGGCTTCGGCGCCGCCACCCCGGTGCTGCCCGGCGGCGGCGCGGCGGCGGGAGCCCCGGCGAGCGTGGGCGCCGTCCCCGCCGACTTGAGGTAGAGGAGCTTCGCCACCGCGAACCCGAGGGCCATGAGCGCGGCGAGGATGAACCAGCTGTGCTCCCAGCCGTAGATGGTGGGGTAGTGGTTCGAGACCATGGCGAAGACGAGCGGGACGGACAGGTAGGTGTTGTGCTTCGAGCGCAGGGCGGCCATCGCCGCCACCGAGGGATCGGGCGCGGGGGCGAGCCCCTTCACCCCCTGGATGATCCGCTTCTGCGCCGGCCAGATGCGCATCCAGACGTTCATCACCATCACCGTGCCCATCATCATCCCGGCGTGGATGAAGACCGCCCGGCCGGTGAAGATCCGGGAGAGGAGGAAGAGCAGGACCACGAAGGCGGCGTAGAGGGCGCCCACCCCGACCCGCTCGTTCTTGCTCGTCGCCCTCCAGATGGCCTCGTAGGCGAAGAAGACCACCGCCAGGAGCGCGAGCGCGATCGCCACCCCGGCCAGGTGCGGGATGGCGGCGGCGTCGGTGACGACGTCCTTCCGGACCAGGTTGTCGACCGAGTAGTAGACCAGCCCTGCGAGCAGGATCCCCGAGGCGAAGGTGTAGACCGCGCCCCAGCGGAACCAGTAGAGGGCCCTGGGCATCAGCTCGGGGACGACCTTCTTCCTCGTCTCGGGGTCGTAGGTCTTCGCCACCTGCCCGTTCACGAAGTTGAAGAAGTACAGGTGGCCGATCCACAGGATGCCCGCGACCACGTGGGTCCAGCGGAACGCCGCCTCCAGCCAGGCGAGCATGGGTCACCTCCGCGGGCGACGCGCGCCCTCGCTCCCCGTCCCGGTCGCTATCTAGCGAGGAGGCGGCCGGGCGGCCAGGGCGAGGCGCCTCGCTCCGCGGGGCGTACCGGGCGCGCCCCGCCCGGGCCCCCGCGCGCCCTCCGGGGGCCCCTCAACGAGGGTCGGCCTCGCCGGCCGCCTCCGCCAGCAGATCGAGCCGGACGAGCTCCCCCGCCGGGCGCACCGCGCCGATCCCACCCACGCCCAGCGCCGCCATCCTCCTGGCCGTCTCGTCCATGTCCTCCGGGCGGATCGCGTAGCCGAGCTCGGTCCGGGCGAGGGGCTCGCGGAGCCCCTCGATCCAGAGCGCCTGCTCGAGGGCGCCGGCGCGCGCGTCGCGGGCGGCGAGGTCCTGGTGCCGCTCCGCCAGGCGGCGGCGTCCACCAGCGAACGCACCAGCGCCGCGAGCCGGCGACGCTCCGCGTACGCGCGCCCGGTGGCGAGCAGCACCGCCGGCCGGTCGCCGGTGGTGCGCGGCACCTCCACCCCGTCGCCGGCGCGGATCGCCAGGGACGCCTCCGGCTCGGACTGGACGATCGCGTCCACGTACCCCGACCGGAGCGCGGGCCCGAGATCGGCGGGCGCCAGGTGGACGAGCTGGACGTCGCCGCCGCGGCCGTCCGACCAGCCGAGCGAGGCCGCGTGCAACTCGCCGAGGAGCAGGAGCTCCAGGGATCCCCCGCGAGGCACGCCGATCCGGCGGTGGACGAGGTCCGCCACCCGGACCGCCTCGAGCGCCCTCCGGGCCACGATCCGGGCGTGCGAGGGGGCGAAGCCAGCGACCACGACCACCGGGAGCCCACGCGCCCAGGCGGCGATCGCGGCCTCGGCGTCCCCCACCGCGACGTCCACCTCTCCCGACCCCAGCGCGTCCACGAGCGTGGCGTCGGTCGAAAGGATCCGCTCCTCGACCTCCAGGCCCGAGGCGCGGGCCACCCCCAGCAGGCACCTCAGGGCGCCCCCATCGGCTGCCCGCGTGTGCCCCATCACGATCGCCTCGTCCGCCCGGGCGGCGAAGGACAGCGCCACCGCCGCGATGGTCAGCACCCTGGTCATGGCTCCACTCCACTGGGCCGGGACGCCCCCGCCCCCTCGTCCTGCCCGCGCTTCAGGTGCGGCCGCCGGCCTCCCGCCGGAAGCCCGCGAAGCCGGGGCACGAGGATCGTGTCCGGCGGCCGGGGGGCGGCCTGCGGAGGACGGGCAACCCGAAGACGCCTCTCCGGCCCGCGCGCCGCCCTCCCGTCCGGGGAAGCCGCCGTGTTGGGGCGGAGGGATTCCTGGACGCCGCCCCCCGCTGCCGGCATGAGGGTGCTCATGCCCGCCCCCGCCCGCTCCAACGCCCTCCCGGGCGCCCTGGCCCTCGCGGCCGCCATGGGCATCGGCCGCTTCGCCTACACCGCCCTCCTCCCGGGTACCCAGCGCGCCCTCGGGATGGGCGACGATCTGGCCGGCGCGCTCGCCTCCGTGAACCTGGGCGGCTACCTGGCGGGCGTGCTCGCCGCGCGGCAGCTCGCGGCGCGCCCGGCCCGGGGAGCGGCGCTCCGGCTCGGCCTCGCGCTCACGGCGCTCGCCGCCGGCCTCGGCGCCGCCACCACCTCGACCGCAGCCTGGCTCGTGCTCCGCGCGGCGGCCGGCCTGGCGAGCGGGCTCGTCTTCGTCCTCGCCTCTGCGGCCGCGCTCGAGGGGCCCGGAGCCCGCCCGGGCGTGCTCTACGCCGGGGTCGGAATCGGGATCGCCCTCTCCGGCGGCGTGGCCGCGCTCGAGCCCGCCGCCTTCGCGCGCCCCTGGCTCGCGCTCGCGGTCCTGGCCGCCGCCCTCGTCCTCCCCGCCTGGCGCCGGCTCGCCCCGCTCCCGCCGCGCGCCGCCGCGCCCCGCGCCGCGGGCGGCGGGGCGCCGGGGGTGGGGCTCTGGAGGCTCGGGGCCGCCTACTTCCTCGAGGGGCTCGGCTACATCGTGAGCGGCACCTTCGCCGTCTCGGCGGTCCGGCGCACGCCGGGGCTGGAGGCGCTGGCGCCCTGGACCTGGGTGCTCACCGGGCTGGCGGCGGCGCCCTCGGCGCTCCTCTGGGCGGCGGCGGGGCGCCGGGCGGGCCCGCGGCGAGCCCTGGTCCTCGCCCACCTCGTCCAGGCCCTGGGCATGGCCCTCCCCT
>DATKAL010000112.1:0-4107 GCA_035498135.1 Anaeromyxobacter sp. | reverse complement strand
TCGAGCTGGGCGAGACCTACCAGATGGAGACCGAGACCGAGCTCCCCTTCGCCCCGGGAACGCGGGCGCAGAGCACGGTCGAGTTCGAGGTGCGCCGGCGCGTCCCCTGCGGCGCCGGGGAGCGGGGCGCCCGCTGCGTCGAGATCACCCTCCGCGCGGTCCCGGAGCGCGCCGCGGTGGAGCGCGCGGCGCCCCTCCTCCGGGAGCGCCTGGGCGCGCCCGCCGCGCCCGTCGCCGACGCCGGGGAGCTCTCGGTGGAGCAGGAGCTCCTGCTCGTGACCGAGCCCACCACCCTCCTCCCGCGCCGGCTGGTCTGGACGCAGGCGATCCGGGCCGCCCCGGCGGAGGGCGGCCCGGGGGCCGAGCAGGTGGACCGGAGCGAGTACGACTACCGCTACGACGCGCCCGCCCCCCGCCGGCGCCGCGCCCCCGGCCCCCCGCCGACCCAGGCCGCGCCGGCGCCGGCCTCCGGACGCGCCCCCCCGGCGTCGTAGCCGGCTTTCGACTATCTTGCCTCTCCTCGATGGCCGAGGACCTGCTCTCCGACCTGAACGACGCGCAGCGGGAGGCCGTGCTCCACGGCGAGGGGCCGCTCCTCGTCCTGGCCGGCGCGGGGAGCGGAAAGACCCGGGTGATCGTCCACCGGATCGCCCGGCTGGTGCGCGAGCTCGGGGTGGTCCCCTGGCAGATCCTGGCGGTCACCTTCACCAACAAGGCGGCGGGCGAGATGAAGGAGCGGCTGGAGCGGCTCCTCGGCCCGGTGCTCTCCGCCGAGCTCTGGGTCCAGACCTTCCACGCCTTCGGGGCCCGCTTCCTCCGGCGGGAGGCGGCCCGGGCCGGCCTGCCCCCCGCCTTCGCCATCTACGACGACGACGACCAGCTCCGGCTGGTGAAGCGGCTCCTCGCCGAGCTCGGGGTGGAGGAGGGCGAGCCGCTCACCGCCCGGCAGGCCCTCTCCCGCATCGACCGCTGGAAGAACCTGGCCCGGCGGCCGGAGGAGGTCGAGGTCGGCGCCTACGACGTCGAGGGCCAGCTCGCCCGCACGGTCTACGAGCGTTACCAGGCGGCGCTCCGGCGGGCGGGGGCGGTGGACTTCGGCGACCTGCTCGTCCTCCCGGTGCGGCTCCTGGAGGAGGATCCGGCCCTGCGCACCCGCTGGGCGGCCCGCTTCCGGCACCTCCTGGTGGACGAGTTCCAGGACACCAACCCGGCCCAGTACCGTCTGCTCAAGCTCCTCGCCGGCGCGAAGCGGAACGTCTGCGTGGTGGGCGACGACGACCAGGCCATCTACCGCTGGCGGGGCGCGGACGTGGAGAACATCCTCGGCTTCGACCGGGACTTCCCCGGCGCCCGGGTGGTGAAGCTCGAGCGGAACTACCGCTCCACCCGGAACATCCTCGACGCCGCCCACGCGGTCATCTCCCGGGCCCGCCGGCGGCGGGAGAAGCGGCTCTGGACCGAGGCCGGCCCGGGGGCCCCGCTGGCGCTCCTGGTGGGCGAGGACGAGCACGCCGAGGCGGAGCGGATCACCCGGGCGGTCCAGGCGGAGCGGGCGCGGGGGACGTCCGGCGAGGAGGTGGCGGTCCTCTACCGGACCAACGCCCAGTCGCGCCCCATCGAGGCGGCGCTCCGGGCGGCCCGGGTCCCCTACGTGATCGTCCGGGGCACGAGCTTCTACGAGCGCGCCGAGGTGAAGGACGCCGCCGCCTACCTGCGGCTCGCCCTGAACCCGCGCTCCGATCTCGACCTGGAGCGGGTGCTGAACCGCCCGCCCCGGGGGATCGGGGAGCGGACCGTGGAGCGCCTGCGGGCCCACGCCGTCGCCCGCGGCCTCCCGCTCTTCGAGGCCATCGCCGAGCGCGAGGGGGTGGCGGAGCTCAAGCCCGCTGCCCGGCGGGCGCTGGGCGAGTTCCACGCCCTGGTGGCGGGGCTGGCGGCGGACGTCCCCGCCCTCGAGGCGGGGGTGGCGGTGCAGGAGGCCCTCCGCCGCTCCGGCCTCCTGGCGCGGCTCGAGGAGGAGCACAGCGACGAGGCGGTGGAGCGGGCCGAGAACCTCGCCGAGCTGGTGGCCGCGGCCCGGGAGTTCGACGAGGCGATCCTGGGCGAGCCGCCCCCGACCGACCCGGAGGAGGTCCGGCCCCCGCCCCTGGCGCGCTTCCTCGAGCAGATCGCCCTCCTCGGCGAGGCCGACGCCGACACGCCCGAGGGACGGGTGGCGCTCATGACCCTGCACGCCGCCAAGGGGCTCGAGTTCGAGGCGGTCTTCCTCGCCGGCCTGGAGGACGGGACCCTGCCGTACGAGCGCCCCTGGGCCGACCAGACGCCGTCGGAGCGCGACGAGGCGGCCGACGAGGAGCGCCGGCTCTGCTACGTGGGCATGACCCGGGCGAAGGCCCGGCTCACCCTCTCCCTGGCGCGCCGGCGGATGGGGTACGGCGAGGCCGGTCCGACCTGGCGGGCGATGGAGCCCTCCCGCTTCCTCCGCGACCTCCCCCCGGAGCTCTTCGGGGACGCGGTGGCCCGGGAGGTGCGGGCGCGCGAGGCGGTCCCGGCCCCGAGCCCGCCCCGGCTCCGCCGCCACCCGGGCGCGCTCGAGGGCGAGCCGCACATCGAGCTCGACGGGGAGGAGGCCCTCGCCCCCTCCCGCGCCGCGCCGGCGGGGCGGCCCGGCCGCGCGCCGGGCGGGGAGCCGACGGTCGACTACTCCTTCGATCAGCGGCCGGGGGCGGCCGGGGCTCCCTTCGCCCGGGGCGAGCGGGTGCTGCACGCCTCGCTCGGCGAGGGCGTGGTCCTCGGCTGCGAGGGGGCGGGCGGGGACGCGAAGGCCACGGTCCGCTTCGGCGTCGGGGAGAAGCGGGTCCTGGCCCGGTTCCTCCGGCGCGCCGACTGACAGCGCCGACCGGTCGCCCTGATCGATCGGGTGTGATCCACCGTCGACCGCTTGGTCGCGCGGTTTCGCAGGACCGGGGTGGTGGAACCCGATCCGCACGGCGGCGGGCAGCCCGCCCTCATCTCGGACGAACAACTGTCGGTGGTTCGCCGGCTCTTGGACGCCGCACCTGACATCACGATCGCTGAGCTCGCGGAGCAGTACCGCTGCGAGGTCGGCCTCCGCGTGAGCCGTTCGACGATGAGCCGAACCGTGGCGCGGCTCGGGTACACGCGAAAAGAAAGACCCTCGTCTGCGCGGATCGGTGCGCCAGTCGTTGCGGCAGCCGAGGGGGGAGGCGGCGGCGAGGCGGGCGAGGAAGGCGAGGTCAGCCCTGGACACGGCGCACCTCCTCCGCCCCTTCGCTCCGGAGCAGGCGCTCGACGGCCTCGGGCTCTCCGCCGCGCGCGAACACGCCGATCCGGTCGGCGTCGAAGTCCACCCCGAGGGGGAAGGCGGACGGGCGGCCGCCGAGGCGGGCCAGCAGGGGTGCGAGGTGCGCGCGGTCGGCCTCCTCGCCCGGCCGGATCGGCGAACGAGCCCAGCACGCCCTCAGCCGGCATGGGGAGCCTCCCCGCCCTCCGCCCGGTGGGCGGCGTCGTGGGCGACCTCCTCCTTCAGCTCCGCGATCGAGACCGGCGGGAGGCTCTTGAGCCCGATGAGGAAGAGGAAGAAGAACCAGCCGAAGGCGCCGAAGGTGATGGCCCACTCCACCCAGGTCGGCACGTGGACCCGCCAGTCGAAGGGCAGCCGGTCGTGGGAGAGCGAGGTGACCACGATGTTGAAGCGCTCGAGCCACATTCCCACGTTGATGGCGAGGGAGATGGCGATCAGGCTCCAGGTGGTCCGCCGGACCCGAGGCAGGAGGAGGAGCAGGGGACCGCCGCAGTTGCCGGTCACCATGGTCCAGAAGACCGGGGCGTAGGCCCCCGTCATCCGGTACACGAAGGTCGATCGCTCCGGATCGGAGGGGGGCGCCTGGAGCGCCAGGACGATCTCGGTGGCGTGCGAGTAGGTGACGATCAGGCCGGTGAGGATCACCAGCCGGGCGAGCATGTCGAGGTGGCGCTGGGTGATGAGCGCCTCGAGGCGGAAGGCGCGGCGGAGAGGCACGAGGATGGTGATCACCATCGCCACCCCGGAGAGGATCGCGCCGGCCACGAAGTAGGGGGGGAAGA
>DATKAL010000111.1:0-7757 GCA_035498135.1 Anaeromyxobacter sp. | reverse complement strand
ACCTTCGCCCGGAAGGCGCGCGCCTGGGGCGGGGTGGTGAAGGCGGGGCGGACCCACCTCATGGACGCCACCCCCATCCTGCTCGGCCAGGAGGTCTCCGGCTGGAGCGCCGCCCTGGCCGCGGCCGCCGGGCGGGTCCGGGACGCGCTCCCGGAGCTGTCGGTGCTCGGGATCGGCGGCACCGCGGTGGGGACCGGGCTGAACGCGGACCCGCGCTACCCGCGGCTGGTGGTCGAGGAGCTGGAGCGGCTCACCGGGATCCCCCTCACCCCCGCACCCAACCGGTTCTACGCCATGCAGTCGCTCGCCCCCTTCGCCGCCCTCTCCGGGACCCTGCGGACCGCGGCCCTGGAGCTGCTCCGGATCGGCGGCGACGTCCGCCTCCTGGGGAGCGGGCCCAACACCGGGCTCGCGGAGCTCCGGCTCCCGCCGGTGCAGCCCGGCTCCTCGATCATGCCGGGGAAGGTGAACCCCTCGATGGCGGAGATGCTGGCGATGGTCTCCTACCAGGTGATCGCCCTCGACGGCGCGGTGGCCTGGGCGGCCGGCGGGGCCCAGCTCGAGCTGGACGTGATGCTCCCCCTGGTGGCCTTCGACCTCTGCCACGCCCTCCAGATCCTGGCCGCCGCCGCCCGGGCCTTCGACCGGCGCTGCGCCCGCGGGCTCGAGGCCGACCGGGAGCGCTGCCGGTTCTACGCCGAGCGGACCGTGAGCCTGGCCACCGCCCTCGCCCCGCGGCTCGGCTACCAGCGCGCGGCCGAGATCGTGAAGGCCTCGGTGGCGAGCGGGCGGTCGATCGTGGAGCTGGCGGCGGAGCTGGGCGGGCTCCGGCCCGCCGAGGCCCGCCGGCTGCTCGACCCGGCGCGGCTCACCCGGCCCGGCAGGGGCTGATCCCCTCTGCTACACTCGGTCCGTGGCCCGCCTCGGCGAGATGCTGGTGGAGGAGGGCGCCTGCTCGGCCGCGGCCGTGCGCGAGGCGCTCCAGAACCAGGTCATCTTCGGCGGGCGGCTGGGCACCAACCTGCTCGAGCTCGGGGAGGTGGCCGAGGACGCGCTCGCCGCCGCCCTCGGGCGCAAGCACGGCGTGCCGGCGCTCTCCGGCGAGCTGGCCCTCGATCCGGCCGCCATCGCCCTCGTCCGGCCCGAGCTCGCCGACCGGGCCGAGGCCATCCCCTACCTGCTCGCCGACCGGCGGCTGGCGATCCTGGCCGTCGATCCCTCCGACCTCTCGATGCTCGACGAGGTGGCCTTCGCCACCGGGAAGCAGGTCCACCCCATCGTCGTGCCCGAGGCCCGGATCTGGGCGCTGCTCGGGAAGGTCTACGGGATCCAGCGCCAGCTCCGGGGGATCGACTTCGGGCCAGGGCTGGCCCACCGGCTCGGGGGGCCGGCCGCGGCGGCGGGCGCGCCCCCGGCCTCCGCCGCGGCGGGCGACCTGATGGACGAGGCGGAGTTCGACGCCATCTACGGCAAGTCCGGGTCGTACCCCCTCCCCGGCGCGCCCCCCGCGCCGGAGGACGGGGAGGAGATCCTCGACCTGGTCGAGGTGGTGGAGGCGCCCCCGCTCACCTCGGCCCTCCTCGAGAGCCTCTCGACCGGCCCGGGGCACGCGCCGCCGGCGCGCTTCGTCCCCATCGGTCCCCGGCAGGACGAGCCGGAGCCCTCGCCGCTCGGGTTCGGGGAGGCGGTCCGGTTCCTCGAGGGAGTGGAGGAGCGCGGCGCCATCGCCCGCACCGTGCTCCGCTACGCCCGCTCGCGCTTCCGGCGGGCGGTGATCCTGACCGTGCACCACGGGATGGCGCAGGGCTGGGCGGGCCTGGGCGAGAAGCTCGGCGTCGAGGCGGTGGGAAGGATCCGGATCGCGCTCGGCGCGCCCGGGATCGTGGACACGGTGGTCCAGACCCGGGCCCACTTCCTCGGCCCCATCCCCAAGACCGAGGCGAACGTCCGGCTCCTCAAGTCGCTCGGGGGTGGCGTCCCGCAGAACGCGCTCCTCGTCCCCATCCTCGCCCTCGGGCGGGTGGTGAACGTCATCTACGCCGACGACGGCCGGGGCGGGATGGTGGACGCGAGCGGGGTGGGGGAGCTCCTCATCCTCGCCACCCGGATCGCCAAGAGCTACGACGCCCTGCTCGCTCGCGTGCGATAGCGGTTCGCGCCGGGCTCGGGGCGCGGTACCCTCCGGGCCCCGATGGCCGCCACCCTCCACTACTTCATGCTCCCCGGGGACGAGCAGGCGGTCTTCCGCCACCTCGCCCGCCGCGCCCTGACCATCTACCCGGAGCTGGTCCCCCCGGGCTACCTCCCCATCCCGGTGGACGCCGAGGCCTCCGCGCGGCTCGACGGCCCGGCCTACTACCTGGCCTGCGAGCGGCTCGGCCCGGTGATCGTCCACCCGGTGAAGCGCGGGCCGGACCGGGGGATGCTGGCCATCGAGGAGGTCCCCTCGCCCGTGTTCCACTACGAGCGGTCGCTCCCCAACCCGGCGGGCGAGCTGGTGTCGGGGCGCCTCTGGGCCGAGCTGGTGGTCACCGACGATCCCGAGGACCGGCGGGGCAAGCCCCTCGCCCTGAAGGCCATCTTCGAGGAGGTGCACCAGCTCTTCCGGAAGAGCTGGCGGCGCAGCGATCCCAAGGGCTTCTGGATCGGCCCCCACGCCGCCCAGGCCTGGAAGCGGGGGGACCTGAAGCTCCGGGAGGAGGGGCACAAGGGGCGGCTGATCGGGGTGTGGAGGTAGGTGCGACCCGGGGCGCCAGGACCGTTGACGCCATGCGTCCGGACCGGGTACACGGTGCTTGACCATGGGCCCGATCCCTCGCTATAAGGCCGCCCTTGTCGCGGTCCTCGTGGCCGGACCGGGGCTCGCGCTCGCCGACGCCGTCAAGGTGGCGGGGGCGTTCCTCCCGGAGGGCGCGGAGAAGGTCGCGGAGAACCGCTACAAGGTTCCCAAGACCTACGAGGAGACGCTCCGGTTCTACAGGCAGACGTACCCCGGAGCGCGGTACGCGAGGCGGCCCATCGCCGATCAGCCCGGCGTGAAGGCCGTCCACATCGACAACCCGGACGCGCGCCCGGGCCTTTGGGAAGGGCTGAACGTGTACGAGCTGAAGGGCGAGGTCCGCGTCTTCGTGCTCGTGAAAGGGAGATGAGTATTGGGGGATCGTCTAACGGCAGGACGCCAGACTCTGGATCTGGCTATCTAGGTTCGAATCCTAGTCCCCCAGCCAATCGGAAGCGCCCCCACGCGTTGACTGCCGCAGCGCCGGGGGGTACAGAACCGGAGGTTCGTGGCCCGTTAGTCTAGCGGTTAGGACGTCGGCCTCTCACGCCGAAAACATGGGTTCAATTCCCGTACGGGTCACCATCTTGCCCCTGCAACCTCGTCCGGTTGCAGGGGTTTGTCTTTACCGCACCCGCAGTCCGGGTGCGGGCCGCCTGCGGCGCGAGCCCACACCGCCATGCGCTCCTGCGCCGGCTCGACATCGCGCGGCGGTATGCCAAGCTCCGTCTCCCTCGGTGACCGGGCGTTCGCCATCTGGACCGCTGACGCACCGCGTGCGTCCCCGGTCCGTCGAGGCGCGAGCGGGTACCGGCTGAACGGCGGAACTCTCGGTCGGTCGTGAGGGGCCCGCGAGATCTCGTACACTGGGTCGATGTCCGCTCGCGCCCGCACCCTCGCCGCCGCGCTCCTTCTTGCGAGCGCCTGCGCCACCACGAGCGCGCGACGGCAGCAGCTGGAATCGGACTACCGCGCCTGCGCCCAGGGCTCCGCCGAAGGGCGGCCCGACGAGCGCCTCCAGGCGACCACCGACGCCGAGCTGGCAGCCCTGCTCGAGGCGTGTCGCCGCGCGGCGGTGCAGGAGAGGGCCGAGCATCAGCGCCTCGCGACCGAGAAGGACTCCGCGAGGAAGGACGCGCGGGCGAGGGGGGGAGTCCCCGCGAAGGCGGAGGAGCCCGCCCGGGAGGACCGATCGCCGAAGGCGGAGGCGGCGCCCGGTCCCGACGACGGCGCGCGGCTCGCAGCGATCTCCCGGGACTTCTGCCTCCCGACGGCGCTCGCGACCGGGGCCACCTGCGATCGAGCGCTCGCGGAGCTCTCTCCCCGGTTCCCCTTCAGCCCGGGCGTCTGCGAGCGCTCCGCCGGTCTCGCGAGGAGCGCCTGCCTGAACCACAGCTGGGACCGGGTGATCGGCGAGCGGGACGCCGCCGCGCGCGCCGCGCTGAGGGCCGACTACGCCGCGCGCGCCGTGCTCGGCGGCTGCCTCCTCGCGCACGGCGCGACCGCGGAGCTCGAGCCCACGGCGGAGGAGACGCGGGCCAGGTGCCAGGCGCTCGCCGGCGCGGTGCGGAACGCCCTGGTCGGACGAGCGCGCCCGCCGCCTTAGCGCGAGGAGCCCCTCGAGCTCGATCGGCGCGCGGAGGTGCAGGTGCAGGTCGGCCGCCCTCAGCGGCGAGAACCGGACCGCTTCCCGGAGAGCGGAATGCCGCGGCGCCCGGCGAGCGGCGTTTGACGGCGCGTGCCCAGTTCCTGTTGAGTACCGCCATGGACTCCAGCGATCGACGGATCATCCGGAACCTCCTCGACGACTACCTCCGGATGTACGCCGGCCGCGACGACCGGCTCACCGAGCTGTTCAGCGAGGACTTCTCCGGCTTCACCGGCGGCGGCGACGCCCTGGTGACGGACCGCGCCGCCTGGGTGGCGATCACCCGGCAGGACTTCGCCGAGGTGAAGGACCCCCTCCGCCTCGAGCTCAAGGATCTCGCCCTCCAGTCCCTGGCGGAGGACGTCGCCGTCGCCACGAGCTTCTTCACCATCCACCTGCCGATCGAGGAACAGATCCTGTCGCGGGAGACCGCTCGCCTCGTGCTGATCTTCCGGAAGGAGGCGCCGGGCTGGAAGATCTCGCACAGCAGCATCTCCATCCCGTACCCCCTCGTCCGCGAGGGCGAGATCTACCCGCTGAAGGAGCTCTCGGACCGCAACCAGGTGCTGGAGCAGCTCGTGGCGGAGCGGACCCGGGAGATCTCGGAGGCGAACGCCGTCCTGGCGAGGGAGATCGCGGAGCACCGGCAGACGGAGGCGCGGCTGCGGGAGAGCGAGACGCTCTACCGGTCGATCTTGAACGCCTCGCCCGACGACATCACCATCGCCGACCTGGAGGGCCGGGTCCTGATGGTGTCGCCCAACGCCGTTCCGATGTTCGGCTTCCGGAGCGCGGCCGACGGCGTGGGGCGCCGGGTCACCGACTTCCTCGTGCCGGAGGACCGGGAGCGAGCCATGTCCCGCGTCGCGCTGCTCTTCCAGGGCCAGGCGGTGTCCGGGCCGAGCGAGTACCGCGGGCTGCGCCAGGACGGGTCGACCTTCGACATCGAGGTGAACAGCGCGCTCATCCGCGAGCCCGATGGACGGCCCACCCGGCTCATCGTGATCGCGCGCGACATCACCGCGCGCAAGCAGACCGAGGCGGCGCTGCAGAAGGCCGTCGCGCAGATCAAGACCCTGCACGGCCTCCTCCCCATCTGCATGCACTGCAAGAAGATCCGGGACGACCGGGGCCAGTGGAGCCCGGTCGAGGTCTACGTGCGCGAGCGCACCGACGCCGAGTTCAGCCACGGCCTCTGCCCGCAGTGCCTGGCCGAGAGGTACCCCGGCGTCGTCCCCGACGAGGAAGGCCACCGGAAGGCCTGAGGCCCGGCGGCGTTCGGGCTCGGCCCCGGGCCGGTCTCGGTCGCGGTCGCCGTCGAGGGTCGCCAGGCCCTCCGGGGACGGCCCGCCGGGGGTCAGGGCGGATACGGATGCTGGTCGCCGGCCTTCGGACCATCGTTCGAGGGCGGGCACGCTCGAAGCATGCAGCCGCGGCCGGCGATGGCCCGCGGGCCGGACGGCCCAGGAGCCACAGCCATGAGCCAGCGAAAGTCCCGGGCCCACCTCGCGAGCGGCTTCACCCTGCTGGAGCTGCTCGTCGTCATGGTCATCATCGGCCTGCTGGCAGGCTTCGTCGCCCCGCGGTACTTCGCCCAGGTGGGCAAGTCGCAGGTGAAGGTGGCGCGCGCGCAGATCGACGCCCTCGACAAGGCCCTCGACCAGTTCCGCCTCGACATGGGGCGCTACCCGACGACCGAGGAAGGGCTGCAGGTGCTCGTTGCCCAGCCGAGCGGGGAGCTGAACTGGGCCGGGCCCTACCTCAAGAAGGGTGTTCCGGCCGATCCGTGGGGCCGCCCCTACGTCTACGCTCAGCCCGGCACGCACAACGGCGACTTCGACCTCTTCTCCTACGGCAAGGACGGTCGCCCGGGCGGCACCGGCGAGGACGCCGACGTCACGAACTGGTGAGCCGTGGACCCGCCTCGGTTGCGCGGCGTCGCCGGGTGGGCCCGGGGTCGTGGCCTCCGGCGCCGGCGGGGGCGGGCCGGGGTTCGCGAGCGCCTCATCCCGCCGGGGTTCAGGATCTTCCGGTATTTCGATCGGCTGCAGCGGTGAACACAACGACTCAGGACCGGATACCCGAATTTCACGGGCCTCGAGAAGACAGGAGGGGGAGGGGAAATGACTGCGAGGACGGGCAGCTGGAGCGGGTCGAGCCTCGACGGGTGACGCGTGCGCTTCCGGATCACCACGCTCGACGGTGGCCAGGGGGTCGCGGTCCAGGAGCTGGACGCGCTCGACGAGGCCGACGCGCAGCGCCAGGCGATCGCCCGAGGCCTGCGGGTGCTCGCGATCCAGGCGGCCCGCTGGAAGGGCTCGCGCCGTGCGCGCCTGCCGCTCGTGCCGTTCAGCAACGAGCTCGTGGCCCTGCTCGAGGCCGGCCTCTCGCTGGTCGAGGCGATCGACGCCCTGACCGAGAAGGAGCGGGACGGCGGGGTGCGCCACCTGCTCGAGGGGGTGCGCCGGCGCCTCTACGAGGGGCAGAGCCTCTCGGCCGCGCTCGGCGAGTTCCCGGCCGCCTTCCCCACCCTCTACGTCGCGACCGTCCGCGCCAGCGAGCGCAGCGGCGCGATCGCCGAGGCGCTCCGCCGCTACGTCGCCTACCAGCAGCAGATCGAGCTGCTGAAGAAGCGGCTCGTCAACGCGTCGATCTATCCTGCGGTGCTGCTCGCCGCCGGCACGCTGGTCCTGCTCTTCCTGGTCGCCTACGTCGTCCCCCGGTTCTCCGGGATCTACGAGGACATCGGCGGTGAGCTGCCGCTCGCCTCGAAGGTGCTGATGCAGTGGGGGCGGCTCCTCGACGCGCACGGCCTGGCGGTCCTGGCCGGCGCCGTCGCCGCCCTTGCCCTCGCCGGCTACGGGGTGATGCGGCCGGGCTTCCGGGCGGCGGCCGGGCGGCTGGCGGCGCGCGCCCCGATGGTCGGCCGCCAGGTCGAGCTCTACCAGCTCGCCCGCATGTACCGCACGGTGGGGATGCTGCTCCGCGGTGGCCTGCCGGTGGTGACCGCCTTCGAGATGACCCGCGGGCTGCTGGCGGTGGCCGCCCAGCCGCGGCTGGCGGTCGCCACCCGCGCGGTGCGCGAGGGGCGCTCGCTGACCGACGCCCTCGCCGCCCAGGGCCTGACCACGCCGGTCGCCGAGCGCATGCTTCGGGTGGGCGAGCGCAGCGGGAACATGGGCGAGATGATGGAGCGGATCGCGGCGTTCTACGACGACGAGCTGTCGCGCGTCGTCGACCTCGCCACGCGCCTCATCGAGCCGGCGATGATGACCGTGATCGGCCTGGTGATCGGCCTCATCGTCGTGCTCATGTACTTCCCCATCTTCG
>DATKAL010000110.1:0-8543 GCA_035498135.1 Anaeromyxobacter sp. | reverse complement strand
TCTCCCACCGCCGTCCAGGCCCCCCGATCCCAGACGATCACCGCCCCGGCCCCGTAGTTCCCTCCCGGGATGATCCCCTCGAAGTCGGCGTACTCGATCGGGTGATCCTCCACCTCGATCGCCATCCGCTTGTCCGCCGGATCGAGGGAGGGCCCCTTCGGGACCGCCCAGCTGCGCAGGGTGCCGCCGAGCTCGAGCCGGAAATCCCAGTGCAGGCGGCGCGCGGCGTGCTTCTGGACGACGAACCGCCGCGCCGCCCCCGCCGCGGCCGGCCCGCCCGGCCCGAAGGGCTCCGGCGTCCGGCCGGGGTCGCGCTTGGCGCGATATCGCTCCAGACGATCGGGCACGCGAGGTGAACCTGCTCGCCGAGGTGAGCCTCCTTATAACCACGGCATGGCCCCTCGCTCGATCGCCACCGGGACGATCTCCTTCGGTCTGGTCTCGATCCCGGTCCGGCTCTACCCCGCCACCCAGGCTTCCGCCTCGGTCTCCTTCAACCTGCTCCACGCCAAGGACGGCGCCCGGCTGAAGCAGCAGTACGTCTGCTCGGTCGACGGGGAGAAGGTCGAGCGGGAGCAGATGGTGAAGGGGTTCGAGTTCGCCAAGGACCGGTACGTCGCCTTCACCGCCGAGGAGCTCAAGTCCCTCGACGAGATCGCCACCCAGACCATCGACATCGCCGAGTTCGTGCCCGCCGCCGAGGTCGACCCGGTCTACTTCGACCGCGCCTACCACCTCGGCCCGGACAAGGGGGGCGCCAAGGCCTACCGGCTCCTCTCCGAGGCGCTGGCCCGCTCCGGGAAGGCGGCCCTGGCCCGCTACGCCGCCCGCGGGAAGCAGTACCTGGTGCTGATCCGCCCCCGCGCCGGGCGGCTGGTGATGCAGCAGCTCTACTACGCCGACGAGGTCCGGGGACCGGAGGAGATCCCGCTGGAGGACGCGGAGCTGAAGGAGCCGGAGGTCCAGCTCGCCCTGAAGCTGATCGAGCAGACCGCCAGCGACGGCTTCCACCCCGAGCGCTACGAGGACGCGGTCCGCAAGCGGACCCTGGAGGCGATCGAGCGCAAGGTGCAGGGGCAGGAGATCCAGGTCGCCGCCCCGGCCCCGCAGGCGCAGGTGATCGACCTGGTCGAGGCGCTGCGGGCGAGCCTGGCCGCCGCCGAGGCGGGGTCGGCCCCGGCCGCCGGCGCCGCGCAGCCGGCCCAGCCCGCCGGGGCGGCGCCGCCCGAGCGGAAGGCGCCGCGCCGGGCGGCCCGGGCGGAGGGGACGGGGGCGCGCGCCGCTTCCAAGAAGTGACGCGCCGTGCGAACCTCGGCGGGCATGTGGGGCTACCGGACGCAGGAGGTCGCCCGGCTGCTCGGGCTCGAGGAGGGGGCGGTGCGCCGGTTCGCGCGCGCCGGCTTCGTCGCCCCGCGCCGTGGGCCCCGGAACGAGCTCCGCTTCTCCTTCCAGGATCTGGTGCTCCTCCGCGCCGCCGCCGGCCTGGTGCAGGGCCGCCTCCCCTCGGGCCGCGTCCGGCGCGCGCTCCGGCGGCTGCGGGCGCAGCTCCCCGCGGACCGCGCCCTGGCCTCGGTGCAGGTGACGGCCGAGGGGGACGAGATCGTGGTCCGGGACGGCCGGGCGCGCTGGCAGCCGGAGTCCGGCCAGGTGCTGCTCGACTTCGAGGTGGCCGACCTGGCCCGCAAGGTGGCGCCGCTGGTCCGGTCGGCGGCGCGGACGGCCGGCCCGCGCCCGCTCGATGCCGAGGCCTGGTACCAGTGGGGCTGCGACCTGGAGGACGGCGCCCCGGCGGAGGCCCGGGCCGCCTACCGGCAGGCGCTCGATCTCGAGCCGGGCCACGCCGGCGCCCACCTCAACCTGGGCCGGCTCCTCCACGAGGGCGGCGACCCGGCCGCCGCCGAGCTCCACTACCGGCTGGCGCTGGCCGATCCCGCCCACCGCGCCGTCGCCTCGTTCAACCTGGGGACGGCGCTCGAGGACCAGGGGCTGGCCGACGAGGCGCTGCTCGCCTACGCCCGCGCCCTCCAGCGCGACCCGCAGCTGGCCGACGCCCACCACAACGCCGCCCGGCTGCTCGAGCGGCTCGGGCGCAGGACCGATGCCCTCCGCCACCTGGCCGCCTACCGGCGCCTGCGGCGCGGCTGAACCGCGCCCCTTGCCCGCTCCCCGGGCGCGTGCCACGCTCCTCCTTCCCCGCGGGCCGGTCCCGCGGGCCCCCGACCCCATGCCCTCCCCCCGCCCCGTCCTCGCCCGTCTCGCCCCCGCCGTCCTCGCCGCCGCCCTGGCCGCCCCCGCGACCGCCGCCGAGCCCGCCTCCGAGCCGGCCGCGGCGGTGGAGGCGCGCCTCGAGGGCTCGGTGGTGCAGGTGTTCGCCACGCTCCGCGAGCCCGATCCCTTCAAGCCCTGGACGAAGCAGGCGCCGCGCGAGGTCTCCGGGAGCGGGGTGGTGATCGAGGGCAAGCGGATCCTGACCAACGCCCACGTGGTGACCTACGCCAGCCTGGTGGAGATCCAGGCGAACCACGCGGGCGACAAGATCACCGCCACCGTGGAGGCGGTCGCCCCGGCCGTCGACCTGGCGGTGCTGAAGCTCGAGGACGCGTCCTTCTTCGACACCCACCCGCCGCTCGAGCGCGCCCCCACCCTGCCCTCGGTGCGGGACTCGGTGATGGCCTACGGGTTCCCCGCCGGCGGGAGCACCCTCTCGATCACCAAGGGGATCGTCTCCCGGATCGAGTTCGCCCCCTACGGCCTCTGGTCCGCGGGGCTCAGGATCCAGATCGACGCCGCGGTGAACCCGGGCAACAGCGGCGGGCCGGCGGTGGCCGGCGACAAGATGATCGGCCTGGTCTTCAGCTCGCTCGGCGGGGCCCAGAACATCGGCTACATCATCCCCTGCGAGGAGATCGAGCTCTTCCTCGCCGACGTGGCCGACGGCCGCTACGACGGCAAGCCGGCCATGTACGACGAGATCCAGACCCTCGAGAGCGAGGCGCTGCGCCCCTTCCTCAAGCTCCCCAAGGGCGTCGAGGGGGTGGTGGTGCACCGACCCCTCTTCACCGACCCCTCGTACCCGCTCCGCCAGTGGGACGTCATCACCCGGATCGGCGACACGCCCGTCGACGACCAGGGGATGGTGGCGCTGCCGGGCGGGCCGCGGGTCCGGTTCAAGTACCTGGTCCAGAAGCTCGCCCGGAGCGGGAAGGTGCCGCTCACCGTCTGGCGGGGCGGGAAGGAGCAGACCATCCAGCTGCCGGTGAGCTCGGTCTACCCGATGCTCATCCCGGACCTGGCGGGGGCCTACCCCTCCTACTTCGTCTTCGGGCCGCTGGTGCTCTCCGCCGCCACCGCCCAGTTCGTGAACGGGCTGAGCGGGAGCGGGCCGGGCGGGATGCTCGGGATGCTCACCAGCCCGCTCGTCACCCGGCGCCTGGACCGGCCCGCCTTCCCCGACGAGGAGCTGGTGGTGGTCGCCTCGCCCCTCTTCCCGCACAAGCTCTCGAAGGGCTACTCCAGCCCGGCCGGCCGGGTGGTGAGGTCCTTGAACGGGGTGGCGATCCGGAACCTGCGCCACCTGGTGGAGACCCTGCGCGACGCGAAGGGGGAGTTCGTCACCTTCGAGTTCGCGGGGCGCGGGGGCGAGGACATGGTCTTCCCCCGCAAGGAGACCCTGGCCGCCACCGAGGAGATCCTGACCGACGCCGGGATCCGCTCGCAGGGCTCGCCCGAGGCGATGGCGGTCTGGAGCGGGAAGGGGCGCACGGCGAGCGCGCCCTGAGGGACCCGCGGGACAGGCTCGCCTCGCGCGCCGCTCAGCCCTTGCTCGCCCACTGCCGGAGGAGGAAGTCCTCCTCGAGCGGCGTGAGGTCGAACCTGCGGGCGGCCTCGACGACGGCGCGCGGCCGGTCGAGGCGCGGATCGTCCTGGGCCCGGTCGTCGAGCCAGCGGAGCGCCCGCCGCAGCGCCTCGCCCTCCGGCAGGAGCCCGCCCGCCCCGCTCGATCCCTGCGCCATGGCCGCCTCCTCGGGCCGAGCTTCACCCGGACCGGCGGCGGCGGCACGGCCAAGGCGGGGCGCGGCGGTCGGCGCTAGAGCACCCAGGCCGCCGCGAGGCCGACCACCCCCGCGAGGAGCGAGGCGACCTGGGCGGCGAGCACGCGCCGCCCGAAGGCCCAGCCGCCCACCACCCCGGCCATCCCCCCCTTGACCAGGGTGTTGGAGGCGACCCCGAGGAAGACGGTCGTGACCGCCACCCGGGCGTCCACCGCCGTGCCCCCGAGCTTGGCCATGGAGAGCGTGATCGCATCGACGTCGGTGGTGCCGGCGAGCAGGCCGGCCGCGTAGGTGCCGGCGGTGCCCAGGTAGCGGGTGGCGGCGGTCGCGCCGAGGAGCACGACCGCGAAGAGGAGCGCGAAGCGGAGCGCCTTCCCGAGCTCGAAGGGGTTGGTGACCTCGACCGGCCCGGCCTCCCGCGCCGGCCGCCGCGAGCGTCGCCAGAGGAGGAGGCTGGCGAGCCCGGCCGCGCCCGCCCCGGCGAGGAGGGGGAGGAGGAGCGGGCCGGCCAGCCCCGGGTTGACGAGGGCGACGATCACCAGCACGCGGAGGAACATCACCGTCGAGGCGAGCATCACCGCCAGGGCGAACGAGTCGGAGAGCGCCGGGTGCTCGCGGGCCCGGCCGGACATGGCCAGGGTGACGGCGGTGGAGGAGGCGAGCCCGCCCACGAGCCCGGTGAGCCCCATCCCCCGCTCCGGCCCGAGGAGGCGCATGGCGGCGAACCCGCAGAAGGAGAGCGCGGAGATGAGGACCACCATCGCCCCGATCTGGAAGGGGTTCAGGACGTCGAGCGGGCCGTAGGTCCGGTCGGGGAGGAGGGGGAGGACCACCACCGCCACGATCAGGAACTCGAGGGTGGCGAGGGCGTCCTCCGGCGACACCCGCCGCACCAGCGGGTGCAGCATGGGCTTGGCGGAGAGGAGGAAGGTGGCGAGGACCGCCACCGCCGAGACCACGAAGATCTTGGCGGAGAGGGGCTCGATCAGCCCCTCGGTGGCGGAGAGGACGCCGAGGAGGAAGGAGAGGAGGAAGGCCGCCTCGGAGGTGATCCCCCGCGTCCGGTCCCGGACCACGTCGCCGGCGTAGCCGATCACCAGGAGCGCCACCAGCCCGAGGAAGGGCACCGCGACCGCCACCGCACCCACCTGGCGCGCGGCGAGGGTGGCGACGCCGCCCGCCAGGGCGAGCAGCGGGTGGGTGCGCGCGCCCCCCAGGAACGACCCCTCCCGGCGGACCTCCGGGGCGGAGCGCTCCCGCTCCAGGCCGATGAGGAGCCCGGCGGCGCCCGCCAGGCCGAGGGAGACGAAGGGCTCGAGGGGCGTCATCGGCCCCGATCCTACCCCGCCGTCCTCCGCGGTGGGGCCGTCAGCCGCGGAGGAGCCGCCTCAGGCGCGCCCCCAGGCCGCGGGCCGGCGGGGCCTCGGGGGTCGGCCCGACCACGCGGAGCACGGCCGCGGTCAGGTTGTCCGGGGTGCCGCGCGCGTTGGCCGACTCCAGCAGCGCGCGGCAGGCGTCGGCCGGGTCGGGCTCCCGGAGGAGCCGGGCCATCTCGCCCTCCTCGAGCACGCCGTGCAGGCCGTCGCTGCAGACCAGGAGGACGTCCTCCTGCACCAGCCGCTGCGAGATCCGGTCCCGGCTCACGATCAGCTCGCGGCCCACGCTCCGGGTGAGGATGCTCTTCTCCGGCGAGAGGCGCGCCTTCTCCTTGGAGAGGATCCGGAGGCGGACCTTCTCGGCCGCCACGGTGTGGTCCTTGGTGAGCTGCACCAGCGCCCGGTCCCGGAGCAGGTAGAGGCGCGAGTCGCCGACGTGCACGGCGGTGAGCTCGCCCCGGTCCACCGTCACCGCGGTGAGGGTGGTGGACATCCCGCGCAGCTCCGGGACGGCCACCGCCCGGTCGTAGATCTCGATGTTGGCCTGCTGCACGGCGCGGTAGAGCCGCTGGCCCGCCGCGGTGGCGGGCGACTCCTCGCCGTAGGCGCGGAGCAGGACCTCGACCGCCATCTGGCTGGCCACCTCCCCGCCCGCGCCGCTCGAGACGCCGTCCGCCACCACCAGCACGGCGCAGGCGGCCCCCTCGCGGAGCGCGCCGCAGGCGTCCTCGTTGTGGTCGCGCTCCGTCCCGACGTCGGTGAGGGTGGCGAAGGCGAGCTCATGGTCGGCCATGGTGTCCACGCCCCCGGATTGTTGCGCACCCGCGCCGTCGCACACTAGGCTGTCGAGCATGCGCTCCTCCGCGTCCGGCCCGCTCCATGCGTGATCCCGTCGTCGGCGACAAGCTGGACCAGTACCTGCTCACCGACCTGCTGGCGCGCAGCGGGATGGCCTCGATCTTCAAGGCCCAGGACGAGTTCACCGGCGCCACCGTCGCCCTCAAGGTCCCCCACGCCCAGCTGGAGAGCGACGTGGTCTTCTACGAGCGGTTCAACCGCGAGGAGACCATCGGCCAGAAGCTCGACCACCCGGGCATCGTCCGGATCCTGAAGCCGCGCGACAAGAGCCGGATGTACATGGCGATGGAGTACGTGGACGGCCGCTCCCTCCGCGCCTTGATGGACGGGAAGCACCCGCTCCCCACGGAGAAGGCCCTCGACGTCGCCCGCCAGGTCTGCGACGCGCTCGTCTACCTCGAGGGGAACGGGGTGGTGCACCGGGACATCAAGCCGGAGAACGTGCTCCTCACCCCGGAGGGACGGGTGAAGATCCTCGACTTCGGGATCGCGCTCTCCGAGGGGTCGCGCCGGCTCACCTGGGCGGGGCTCTCCAGCACCCTGGGGACCCCCGACTACATGGCGCCCGAGCAGATCCGCGGGCGGCGCGGCGACGCGCGCACCGACGTCTACGCCCTCGGGATGCTGCTCTACGAGATGCTCACCGCCAACCTGCCGTACGAGAGCCCGAACCCGCGCGCCCTCCTCCGGGCCAAGACCAGCGACGATCCCCGCCCCCCGAGCTACTACGTGCCCGGGTTCGACCCCTCCCTCGAGGCCATCATCATGAAGGCCATCGAGCGCTCGCCCCGTGACCGCTACGGGAGCGCGGCCGAGCTGGCCGCCGACCTGGCCAACCCCGCGGCGGTGGCGGCCCGGGACCCCGAGCTCGGGCAGGCACGGCAGCGGGCCAGCCTGCGGGCCCGGCGCCGGGTGATCGTGGCGGTGGCGACGGGCGCCATCGTGGCCGCCCTGGGGGTGCTGGTCTGGGCGAGCGCCCGGGTCTCGTCCACCCCCGCGCCCCGGCCGGCCGCGCTGGAACGGAGGTAGCCGATGGCCCCGCTCGAGATCTCGCTCAACCTGGCCTGGGTGCTCCTGACCGGCTTCCTCGTCATGTTCATGCAGGCCGGCTTCGCCATGGTCGAGACCGGCTTCACCCGCGCCCGCAGCGCCGCCCACACCATGGCCATGAACCTGGTGATCTACCCGGTGGGCGTCCTCGGCTTCTGGGCGGTGGGCTACGGCCTCATGCTGGGCGGGGTGCGGGAGTGGGCCTCCCTCGGCTCGACGGTGGCCGGGGCCCACGAGCTCTCGCTCCACCTGGGCGGGAAGGCCTGGGGGCTCCTCGGCGCCGCCAAGTTCGGCCTGGTGACGGCGGCGAACGATCCCGCCAACCTGGCGATGTTCCTCTTCGGGACCGTCTTCCTCGACACCGCCGCCACCATCCCCACCGGGGCGATGGCGGAGCGCTGGAAGTTCACGGCCTTCCTGCTCTACGGGGTCTTCATCTCCACCCTGCTCTACCCCCTCTACGGCAACTGGGTCTGGGGGGGCGGCTGGCTCTCCCAGCTGGGCGTGAACCTCGGGCTGGGGCACGGGCACGTCGACTTCGCCGGCTCGAGCGTGGTCCACATGACCGGCGGGCTCACCGCCCTGGCCGGGGCGATCGTGCTCGGCCCGCGGCTCGGCCGCTTCCGGGCGGACGGGACCATCGGCGCCATGCCCGGCCACAACCTGCCCATGTCGGTGGTGGGGACGCTGATCCTGGCCTTCGGCTGGTTCGGCTTCAACGCCGGCTCGACCCTCTCCGCCACCAGCCCGCGGATCGCCCTGATCGCCGTGAACACGATGCTCGCCTCGTCGGCCGCGGCCCTCGCCGCCCTCCTCTACGTGCGCTTCACCCTGAACAAGCCGGACGTGGGGATGGCCTGCAACGGGCTGCTGGGCGGGCTGGTGGCGATCACCGCCCCCTGCGCCTTCGTCACCCCGGCCGCGGCGGTGCTCATCGGCCTGGTGGCCGGCTTCCTGGTGGTCTGGGGCGTCGGCCTGCTCGAGCGGCGGCTGCGCGTCGACGATCCGGTGGGGGCGGTGGCGGTTCACGGAGTGTGCGGGACGTGGGGTGCCCTGGCGGTGGGGCTCTTCGCGGACGGCAGCTGGGGTCGCGGCTGGAACGGGGTGGACGGACCGGTCCGGGGACTCCTCTTCGGCGACGCCGGCCAGCTCGTCGCCCAGGTGATCGGCGTCGCCACCAACGCCGTCCTCGTCTTCGGCGCCTCCT